>NZ_DDHH01000033.1:1919-43423 GCF_002338015.1 Rhizobium sp. UBA1881 | reverse complement strand
AACCGCGCGGTTCAGGTAGGAATACCAAGCGAGCCTCAGGGTCGTCAGCGTGCCAAAAGATAGAACGGCGGCCGATAGGATGGCGCCGCGCGACACCGTTGTTCCAATCTTGAGGAAGAAAACAATCGCAAGAAGAAACGCAACGACCGCTGGTAAGAACGTGCAGATAATAGCCATCTGCCGGCGAAACGACAACAGCCCGGCAGGACGGTAAGCATGAGCGCCGCCCATAGCCAAGACGAAAACCGTGGCGACAAGCAGGCCGATGCCCGCAAATCGCGACAAGTCGCCATCCATCCCCAAGAATACTTGCTCGTACAACATGTACCCACCGGCGCTTGCAAAGAATAGCGCCGCGAAATCAAGAACAGCCGCGACATAGGTCGTCGCGACGGCATTGAAGCTGAACCACAGTCGATCATTTCTGGCTGAAAGCCGCGCGTTCCAGCTGTGTTCCACTGGCATGGTCATAACGTTTATCCTCAACCCGCCAGTCTAGTTAACACAAGATTAATACGCCCAACAATTCGCCCAGCAATACTCCTTATTTAGTATTTCGCAGCCAGAGTATGTTTTTCTCCGATGTTTCGTCGAACATACTACTTAGCGTGGGAGTAACTCTCGAAAACACAAACCAAGAGTAGGCGATTTATACGCCAACAAATTTCGACCGTACTGGTAGTATATGTCTGATGTGGCATGGCCCCTGAGCGGGAGGACGCGTAATCGAGCCAACGATTGGCTAGCGACAAGCCACGCCACGAACGGCCTTACAACCTCGGGCCAGACAGCGATGCTTACAATGAAAGGCAGGCCGTTCATGCGCTGTAAGCGCGCCCAGTGTCGGGACCGACCTGCATTGCTCATTTAGTATTAATACTTCAAACTTATACTTCAGATTTATTCGAAACTAAGGTTGAGACGGCCCATTCCACTGCGCCATCACTCTTCGAACTGATCGTCGTCATCGCCATCAGAACCAAATGACCGGGCCTGCATTTCGGCAGAACTATGCTGATAGGCACGTGACTTTATCTCGTTGCTGATCAGAACGATCCAGTTATGCGCACGGCCGCTGCCGGATCCATTTTCGGGCATGACAAGAGCCATGCAGGTCATCACGCGCGGTCCGGTCTCCCGATAGGGCTGCATGCTCCAAGCGAAGGGCTCATCCCGCTGTTGGCGCTTGCGAAATGTAACGCTGCGCTTGCGTGCGCTCTTCCACGCCATCGTCATCGACCTCGGTTATCGATGCCACAAACGCAGAACTGCCGCCTTCCCCCATCGGGCGTCTGATGGATCGATCGACAAGCAACCGGCGCTGTAGGCAGCAGCCGGTATGCGATCGTGGCTTTCCGACCCGGGATTGCGTGTCTCGCGCCAACGCGCATGATCTCCCTAAGTTCATCTGTCATCAGCGTGCGCCTCAAATGTCATCTCACTCATGTCGCGATGAAGAGCGGCTTGCGCGCTCGGATATCGTCCCGCCGCGTGGCGGCAGCACCGCGCGAAGAAGCACGCGATCGGTGAGATTTTCTCAGAATGGAATGTCGCCGACGAGCAACTCCATCCGCCGATCCGCTGCTGAGTAGCGGCAGCGCGAGCTCAACTGCAACGTGAGCGGAGGCAGATGCGATGACGAAGGGGCTATCGGAGCGTGAGCGATAACGTTTCTCGACTGATCCCCCATCGAGAGAGGTGGCGATTCTCATTGTCTTTCGCATATCTCCCCCCCGGAAAGCACGCAAACAACACCTCCGAAAAAGATTTTTCCGGACACAATACTTAGACTCTAAGGAAGCCGCACTCGACGATATTGCTCTCGTTCACTTTATTATTAACTTGGTACGATGCTAAGCGCAAAATTTCACTGATGCAATAGTCAAAATTCATTACGGAAACAGTGAAGACTGACGCAAGCGGCAACGGCAATAGCGCTAGCACAAACGCAAATCTCAGGGGTCGGTATATTTGTATTATCGCATCATCATTTTTGATATACAGGCAAATACAATGAAATTACTTTGAATAAAGAATGCCGTAAGCATGTCAACCGGAAGTGTTCTTGAAGCTGTTCTATCGGCTCGCATAGGGCGACGGGTGGTGACGGTTCTCTGTGAGAACTGATCAGGCAATTAGACGCCGACCAGCAAACCGCACAGCGCTTCCGCCACAAGCGTAAACTGGGGTAACCAGTAACGACCGCGCCGATAACGAGGTTGACCGTCGAGATCTTAGACCAGATGAATAGCAAGTCGAGGCGTCCAGACGAGGCCGCTGCATTGACACTGCAAACGATGACGAGAAGGAAGCCGGTCGCCATCATCTGATCGTAGGCGCTATTGGCGCGACTGACGGACGAACAAGCACTGTGCTTCACGCCCTGCATAAGCCAGCAACACCATGATGACTGTCGACACAAGGTTAGGCGAGTTGTTAGGATCGGTGGCGATAATGACACCGGCAAAGCCCGTGAAGCTGCACGGGGAACAAAGACCGGTATTCTCTTCGGCAAACGCTCAAGGTACGGGCGCGCTCCACGCGACCTGTGCACGCGAGGTTGCCTAGACGCGCGATATTGCATAGGAGGCACAGTCGTAGTGTATCAATGAACAGCATTGAACTTTGGCGGAGAGAACACGTGACCGACAAGAGCACATCAATTCCCTATGCTCTGCTTTCATGGATACTGTGGCCAGCGCTGTTTTCAGCGGGACTGGTCGGAGCCGGGTTCGCCTTTCGGAGCACAGCGCCGCTGCTGTGGTTCAACGCGGTCTATCTGGCGATCGTCTGCTTGATCGCCCTCTTCGAGCGCGTGATTCCTTTCGAAAAGGAATGGTTGCAGCGGGACGGCCAGACATTTAATGACGTCGCGCACACGCTGCTGAGCAAGGGCGGCGTTCAGCTGGCCGCCGCGCTGGGTGCGACCGCGCCGATGGCTGTCGCGACCGTCGCCCATCCTTTGTTCATGAGCTTACCCGATGTGTGGCCCGGCAGCTTGCCGCTGGCTCTTCAGGTGGTTCTTGGATTGGCGATCGCCGAACTCGGACTATACGTGGCCCACCGCGCAGCGCACGAGATCCTGTCGCTATGGCGCTTTCATGCCCTTCATCACAGTGTCGAGCGACTGTGGGTCGTGAATACCGGCCGGTTTCATTTCATGGACTCGCTGTTCAAGATCGCACTCAGCCAGCTTCCGCTCTATCTCCTGGGCGCGCCGCTGCCGGTGTTTTTATGGATTGGCGCCGTGACGGCCTTCATCGGCCTTCTCACCCACTGCAATATCGACGTGCGGACAGGCCCGCTCGACCTGGTCTTCAGTACGCCGGGCCTGCATCGCTGGCATCACTCGCGCGTATTGGCAGAGGGCAATACGAACTACGGCGAGAACCTGGTTTTGTGGGATCAACTGTTCGGCACCTATTTCAATCCCGACCGTCGCCCGCCAACGGATATCGGCATCAGCGGTCGTGTCGCCGATAACTTTATTGGCCAGCTGTTCCAGCCCTTTTCGAAGAAGGGCTACCGACAAATTCTTGGCCGCCGGGTACACCCCGACGGCCAAGAGATAAGAACAGGTGATGAAGGATCGCGGAACCCGTCAGGCGCCATCAGCGAGAACGATCCGCTCAGCACGGATGGCACCGCCTAGCCTGGCTTAGTCCGCCGATGCGTTCCAGCGCGAGTCGGACTGGAACAGATCGTTCAGCTTGTAGGCGACCTCAGTACGGTTGGTTGCCTTCAGCTTCTTCATGATGTTGCGAATGTGAACTTTGACGGTGCTTTCGCGCAGATTTAGTTCATAGGCGATGATCTTGTTCGCCTTGCCCTTGCGCAACGCCTGGACGACTTCGGCCTGGCGCAGCGTGAACATGCGTGACAGCTCTTTCTGGCGCGGCGCGTTGTCGACAGGAGCCGACGACGTGAAGGTCTTGCCCGCGACGATGAAGGTGCCGCCGGCGACGGCGAGCCCAATGGCTTCCACACAGACTTCGATACCCACAGAGGTGGGAATGAAGCCACGAGCACCGTGCTCGATCGCCCGGAGCGTCTGGTTGAGATCGTCGCCATCCGCAAGGATGACCAACGGCGCCGGTGCGAGTTCGGTTGCGATGCTGGCGATCTCTTCATAAAGAGCGCCATCGCTCGACGCACGGCCGGTGATGTTCAGCAGGACCGCCTTGACGCGCTGCGTTGCATCTTTCTTTCGCCGCCATTCCGCCACCGAGCCCACCGCGCAGGCCTTCATGCCAAGACCGTTCTGCGTCAACGTCGTCGCGAGGCATTCGCGCTCGAGTGTTCTGCCGTCGATAATCAGCAAGCACCGGTCCTCGCCGATAACCTTTACTTCGCCCAGTTCGCTGAGAGCTCTGGGTGCCACGGCAACGGCCTGAAGTCTGTTGACAGGCGTGCGTCCGCTTTCAAATTCCGAAGGTACGTAATTCATACTAGCCTCATACTCAATAGTGTTAGAGGTGACCATTCGCAACGAAATGCAATACTCGGGGGACATCGGCGTGTATTAAGTCAGTAAAGTAGTTTATCCGTTTTGGATCACTTATCGCGTGTGGTTTCTACTTTATTAAGAACCTACATACATCAGTAGTGACAATCAATACAAAATATTTCGTCAGAGTTAGATTAAAAATGCGCAGTATATAAATTTGTACCGCCAAAAGATGAAAACAGGAATTATTTTTTACTCCGAAGCAAAAACATCAACCAAGAAGCGTACGGCATTTATTCTTTAGAAATACCATTTCTTAACGATAATAATCGTTTGTGTTTTCGCCTCACGGTATAGTGCCAAAGTCCGTACTGTTCTGACATAGACGAAGCAACATCATCTCTAGTAAATACTGTAGCAACGCCTCTGTAACGGGATCACGAAACCAAGCTAATCCAATTGGTTAATCCCTCGTTTACCCTTGAGGCGCGGATGTCAGGGCGATCTTCGACGATATTGGGCGCTGTGGATAACATTACGCCTCGCCGCGCGCCGATCATCGGACGCGCAGACACACGGCCGGGCAATTGCGCGGCTCGAACGCCTAAGTCTCGCGGTTTTTTTACTGTCGGCCTCTGAAGCGACGCTGATAGGTCGCATCATAAAGAGAGCTTTCGCGAAAATCGGTCGATGACAAGGATGGGCCGACAAAGATGATCGCCGTCCGCTCGATCGCCTGCGCGGCCACCTTGGCCTCGATATCGCCGAGCGTCCCGCGCACGATCCGCTCATCCTGCCAGCTCGCCTTTACGACGATGGCGACGGGGCATTCGGCCCCGTAGAGCGGCGAAAGATCGCTGACAACCCGGTCCAAAGCATGAATGGCGAGGTGGATGGCAAGCGTAGCGCCCGTAGCGCCAAACCGCGTCAGGGTCTCGCCATCAGGCATCGGCGACGCCCTCCCCGATACGCGGGTCAGAACCAGGCTCTGCGCGACCTCGGGGATGGTGAGTTCGCGCCCGAGCGCGGCCGCCGCTGCGGCAAAGGACGGCACGCCTGGTGTCATCGTGTAGGCAATGCCATGCTTCTCAAGGCGGCGGACCTGTTCGGCGACTGCACTCCAGACCGAGAGGTCGCCCGAATGCAGGCGCGCAACATCCTCGCCAGCATTGGCGGCACGCAGATATTCGGCCTCAATCTCATCGAGCGACATGGGGGCGGTATCGACGATCCGCGCTCCCGGCGGGCAATAGGCGAGAAGATCTGGCGAAACGATCGAACCCGCATAGAGGCAAACGCGGCATTTTCCGATGAGGTCGCGGCCGCGCACGGTGATGAGATCCGCGGCACCCGGGCCAGCGCCGATGAAATGAACGGTCATATCCTTGTCCTCAATTCTTGACCCAGTGCCACTGCGTGACGGGCATTGCCGGGCGCCAGCCCGTCATCGCGCCGATCGCACCGGCGCGGGAAATATCGATGCGGGTCAACGACCCGCCTAGGCTGGCGCGCAAAGCCAGCAATTTCGCATCCATCTCGAGCGTCACGGCATTGGCGACCAGTCGGCCGCCGCTTTTCAGCGTCGCGATCGCCTCCTCCATTACCCCATCCTCGCTTCCCCCGCCACCGACGAAGACGACGTCGGGTTCGGGCAGCGACTGCAACGCCTGTGGTGCTGCGCCTTGCACGACCGCAAGCCCCGGCACGCCAAAGGCGGCCGCATTGCGCGCAATGCGCTGCGCCCGCTCGCTAGATTGCTCGATGGCAATGGCCCGAAGCGACGGGTCACACAGCATCCACTCGATGCCGATCGAGCCGGAGCCGGCGCCGATATCCCACAGCAGTTCGCCATGGCGAGGCGCCAGCGTCGACAGCGTCAATGCCCGGATCTCGCGCTTGGTAATCTGGCCATCATGCTCGAAGAGCGCATCGTCGAGGCCGGGCGCAAAGGCCAACACGCGCGCACCCTTGCCGGCCACGATATCGATGGCGCAGACGTTCAGCGGATCGATGTCCTTAAGGTCAAATGCATCGGCTTGGCAGGTCCTGACGCGTTCACGCGCGCCGCCAAGCGCTTCCAGCACATGCAGCCGCGACCGGCCAAAACCATTGGCCACGAGCAAAGCCGCGAGCTGCGTCGGCGTCTCCTGATCCGAGGTCAGCGCGATGATGCGCCGGCCGTGATGCAGATGAGGACGTATGAGATCGAGCGAACGCCCATGCAGCGAAACGCTAGAAACTTCCTGCAATGGCCAACCCAACCGCGAAGCAGCAAGGCTGAAGGATGACGGCGCCGGTATCGTACGCATCTCCGTGGCATCAACGCTCCGCGACAGTGTGGCGCCGACACCATAGAGAAACGGATCACCCGAGGCGAGCACGACGACAGGCGAGCCACGTCGCGCGATGATCGCAGCCACCGAACGCTCGAACGGGCTTTCCCACGCAAGGCATTCGCCCTGAATGAGACCGGCCACCAGCGCTTGATGGCGAGCGCCGCCGAAGACGACGGAGGCAGCGGCGATCAGCCGCTTGGCTTCATCGCCGAGCCCTGCTGGACCATCCTCGCCGATGCCGATAATAGTCAGCCAAGGTTGGCCGGGAGCGGAAGACATATCAGCCATGAGCAAAATCCGCATTCTGATGCTTGGCGGCACGACCGAGGCAAGCGCGCTCGCCAAGGCTTTTGCCGCTCAACCGCGCTACGATGCCCTGCTGTCTCTCGCTGGCAGGACCGAAAAACCCGCTCCGCAGTCCCTGCCCACCCGCGTCGGCGGATTTGGCGGCGCGGAGGGGCTCGCGAGCTTTCTGCGTGACGAAAAATTCGACCTGCTGATCGATGCCACGCATCCCTTTGCCGCGCGCATCTCGCAAAACGCCGCGGAAGCTGCCGCAATAAGCGGTCTTCCAGCCTTCTGCCTTCGTCGCGCGCCCTGGCAGGCCGAGGCGGGCGACCGCTGGCGGCATGCCGCGAGTGTCCAGGACGCGATCGCGCAAATCGGCAGTGCGCCGCGCCGCGTGTTTCTCGCCATCGGTCGTCAGGAAGCGCATAGGGCGGATGCCGCCCCGCAGCACCACTATCTTATCCGAAGCGTCGACCCGGTCGATCTGCAACCCCAGCTTCCCCATGCACATTATCTTCTCGATCGCGGACCCTTCGATGTCGAACGCGAGGTCGCGCTGCTGCGGGAGCACCGCATCGATGTCGTCATCACCAAGAACAGCGGCGGCTCGGCCACCTATGCCAAGATCGCCGCGGCCCGCGCGCTCGGTATCGAGGTGATCATGATCGGCCGCGCAGAAGCGCCCGCCATCTCCACGGTCGCCACTGTCGACGAGGCCTTGGCGATGATCAATCACCTGCTGCCCCCCGGGCTGAAGCGAGGGGTATAGATGAGATCAGCCCGGCCCTTGCGTTCGATGATCTTCGTCTCCGCCGACCCAATGATCACGCATGTCGCCATATCGGCCGTCGCGGCATCCGCGACATCGAGCGGCTGAACGGAAATACGCTCATCGGGCCGTCCAGCGGCGCGGCCGAAGATAACTGGTGTCGAGCGGGGCAGCTTTTCGCGCAGCAATTCGAACGCCTTGCCGAGCTGCCAGGGGCGCGCCTTGCTGATCGGATTATAAAGCGCGATCACAAAGCCGCCTTCGGCTGCTGCGGTCAGACGCTTTTCGATCGTCGCCCAGGGCTTCAGATTATCGGAGAGCGAGATCGCGCAAAAATCATGGCCAAGCGGGGCGCCGACACGGGCGGCGACTGCCAGCATAGCGGTGATACCCGGGAGGATAACGAGATCGACATCCCGCCACGCGTCTGGACCATTGTCGACCGCCTCGCAGACCGCAGCCGCCATTGCGAATACGCCAGGATCGCCACCCGAGACAACGCAGACGACCGCGCCCTCGGACGCGGCCCGCAACGCGGCGCTCGCGCGATCCAGTTCCTCGCGATTGTCCGAGGCTTGACGCGCCTGGTCGGCCCGCAAATTCAGGCGATCGAGATAGGGGCCGTAGCCGAAAAAGACCGTGGCCTTCGAAACGGCTGCATGCGCCTCCGGCGTCATTTGATCTGGATTCCCCGGACCGGTGCCAATAACGAAAAGCTGCCCGCTCATCGGTTGCTCTCCCATCCGGGAACGAGGACCAGCGAAAAGTAAGGCGCATCGCCCTCCGGCCGGTCGGCGAGCTTGATCATCGCCGCGTTGGCCATGGTGCCGCGCTCGACGTAGACCGCTTCGGCAAGCCTTCCCGATGCCTGCAGCGCGCGGCGGATCTTCGGTAGGTTGCGCCCCACCTTCATGATTACCGCGGCTTGCGTATCGGATAGACGGCGCTCGAGCTCCTGCTCGGCCATCGTCCCGGGCAGAACCGACAATACGTCGTCGCCCTGCACGATCGGGATGCCGGCGAGAGACCAACAGCCGGACATCGCACTGATGCCGGGGATGACCTCGGTAGGATAGCGGTTGGCGAGGCGTACATGCAGGTGCATGTAGGAGCCATAAAACAGCGGATCGCCCTCGCTGAGGACGGCCACGGTTCGGCCGGCGTCGAGATGCGCGGCGACAGCCGCCGCCGACTCCTCGTAGAAATCGGTGATCTGTCGCCGGTATTCGGCTTCGTTCTTTTCGATCTCGGTGGTCACCGGATAGTAGAGCGGCAGCATAACCGCGTCCTGCCCGATCAGGTGCTCAACGATGGCTCGGCCGTTGCCGCCCCTGCCGCGCTTGGCGAAATAGGCGATCACATCGGCTGCTTCGATTGCCTTGACGGCCTTGACGGTGAGCAGTTCCGGATCGCCGGGACCAGTGCCAACGCCGATGAGACGACCGGCGCCGCTCATAGACCGGGCCTCGCCAGCGCGTTGACGGCCGCTGCCGTCATGGCGCTGCCACCAAGCCTTCCGCGCACGATCGCATAAGGCACGCCGTAGGAATTCTCAGCCAAGGCATCCTTGGATTCCGCAGCACCAACGAAGCCGACAGGCATGCCGATGATCGCCGCTGGCTTCGGCGCGCCATCGCGCATGAGCTCAAGCAAGTGGAAGAGCGCGGTCGGTGCATTGCCGATCGCGACGACGCTGCCGGCAAGACGGTCCTTCCAGAGATGAAGGGCGGCGGCCGAACGCGTGTTCCCGGTCTCCTTCGCCAGTTCCGCGGTGCGCGGATCGTGCAAGGTGCAGAGGACATCGTTCTTTGCGGGAAGCCTGGTGCGGGTCACGCCGTGCGCCACCATTTCGGCGTCGCAGAAGATCGGCGCGCCGGCATGGAGCGCCGCGCGCGCGGCGCTGACGAAATGCGGCGCGAACACGAAATGCTCGGCGGCTTCAACCAATCCACAGGCATGGATCATGCGCACGGCAACGTCGGCCTCCTCGGCGGAGAACCGCGACAAATCGGCCTCGCTGCGGATAATCGCGAACGACCGTTCATAGATGGCGTCACCGCTGTGGATGTAATCGTAGTCTGGCATTCCTAGTCCTGTCGCAGTGCTCGCGTAATCGTGGCCGTCCCCACCCTGTGGAGACAGGCCCTAGCAGATTCGCCAGCTTGTCTTTCACTTTTGATGAGACGGGAAAGCCTCTCTATAGCGGAATTGATGTCACTACCAGCAATCTGTGTATCAGGCGCATCCGACGCTAGGCCATCGAGGACAAGATGGTAGCCGTCTGCGGCTCCCGAGATGGTCAGAGCACGGCGTGGGTGGGCGCAGCCCTTGGCGCAGCCGGACAAATGCAGGTCGAGCGAGCCATCCAACGCCTCCGGACACCGCTCGATCAGCGTCTCCGCTAATGCCTTGGTGGCGTAGAAGCTCGACGCGCAAGCGCCTGCACCGGCACAAGTGGCGATGCGCGATGAGAGATCGTCGCTATCGGCGGATAGACCGAAGCGCTTCGCTGATAGCCGCACTGCCGCCGCGCTCTCTTTGTTCAAGCCTGTTATGAAAAGGCCGCGATCGGGCGCCGGTCGGATGTTCGTCACATCATGGCTTTCGACGAACGTCAGAAACGCCAGAAGGTCGTTCGCGTGTATTTGCCCAAAACGCGGCTTGAGACCGATCACCGCCGTACAGTTTTCCATTGCAGAGATGCCAACCGATGGCGTCTCGCCCGCGCGCGGATGGCGCGAAATGGCGTGCATATCCGGGAAGACAGATACCAATCGCTCCGGATCGATATCGCGGCAACGTTTCTGCCAGCCGATCGAAAGCAGCAGCTTGAGGGCATCACCGACCGCCTCGATCGCTTCATCGGCAGTGCCGACGGCAACCGGACGAGCGCTGGCACCATACCCAGCAATGGCGACCAGCCACTCTTCCGCCGAAAGGGCCAACAGCCTGACATCCGCCGTGACATCAGCCAAATCAAAGCGCCCACCGCCATCGACGATGATCGACAGCTTCGGCGCAAGCCCCGGCGGCTGCAGATATTCGGCGAGCCGATCCCGCAGCAGCAATTCCATCGCGGCAGCATCCGCGACGTCACCGAATTCAGCACCATTCAGCGGCGGCAACTCGATCACGGGATTGGGCGACACGATGATGCCGGCCGCATCCACCGCTTGGGCGAACGGCTCGACCGTCTCCGGCCGAAGTCCTCTGATCTGGAGGCTGCCCCGCGCCGTGATCTCGAGCAAACCGTTACCATGCAGCAAGGCGGCTTGTGCCAGTTGCGCGCACTGATGAACCGTCAGGACGCCACCCTGCGGACGCAGGCGAGCGAGCAGGCCATCGCCCGTCGGCATCGGCCGCGCGAGAGTCGGACAGGCACCGCGCCGCGCATAGGCTTGCGCGGCTTCGCCTGCAATGTCCGTCTTGATGCGCTCGTCGAGTGCCATCTCGTCATTTCCTTCCGCCCGGCGCCTGCATGATCGCGACGCACGGGGCAAAGCCATTGCCAGTGTCACAGATCGTCGAAATCGCGACCCTTGCGCAGCAGGTAGATATCCATGATCCACCCGTGTCGCGCCCGCGCTTCGGCGCGCAACTTCACGATATCCGCGGCGACATCGCCAAGCCGTCCCGAACGCACGATCTCATCGTCCGTACCGAGATAGGCGCCCCAGAAGATCTCGGCATCCGGATCCTCGATCTTGGAGAAGGCCTGCTCTCCATCTAGCATGACCACGGTGCTATTCGCCCGGTTCCCATGCTCGACAAGCCGGCGCCCCGTCGTGATCTCGACCGGCTTTCCTACCATGTTAATCGGAATGCGGTGGCTTGCCGCCAGCGCCTGGATGCTGGTGATCCCCGGGATGACGCTGAAGTCGAAATCAACAGTGCCGAGTTCCCTTGCCCGCTCGATAATGCGGATCACGCTATCATAAAGGCTCGGATCGCCCCAGACGAGAAAGGCGCCAGCGCCGCCGTCGGGGAGATCGTTGATCAGCCGCACAAAAATCTGCGCCAGTGCCGCATGCCAGTCATCGACGCTTTCGACATAGCTGCGGTCTGCCGTCTTGCGGTGCGGAATCGCGAACTCGACAATCCGGGTCTTCGGATTGGCGACGAAGCGCTCGCAAATCTCGCGGCGAACGGAAGCAAGCTTCTCCTTCTCCTCGCCTTTCGTCGGCAGGAAGATCATGTCGGCGGCGTTCATCTTGCCGATGGCCTGGATGGTGACGTGTTCGGGATTTCCCGTTCCGATACCGATGACATAAATGTGGCGCACGCCGGCTCTCCCGATCAATTCTCCCTGCTTTTGACGCACATGGTTCGGCGCTGCAAGGGCATGGATCAAATGGCCAAGTCCAACAGGCTGCAACGCCCGCCGATGTGCCCAACAGCACACGTGCGCAAAACAGAAAAGCGGCCGGACTTGCGCCCGGCCGCTTCCCTATGGTGAACACCCAATCCACGATCCTGTCACAGAGTGCGGATCGGGCGTTCTGGCGCTTCCTTTGCCCCCAGAAGCGCCATAACTCGACTATTCGCGCTCGCCCGTGAAGTTGAGCAGCAACTGGAAGATGTTCACGAAGTTCAGGTAGAGCGACAGAGCGCCGAAGACGGCAAGCTTCTGGTTCGATTCCTGATCGTAATTCTCCGAATACTGCTCCTTGATGTTCTGCGTGTCGTAGGCGGTCAGGCCGACGAAGACAACGATACCGATGACCGAGATCGCAAACTGCAGAGCGCTCGATCCAAGGAAGATGTTGACCACGCTGGCGATCACCACGCCGATCAGACCCATCATCAGGAACGAGCCCATGCGAGACAGGTCACGCTTGGTCACATAGCCATAGAGGCTGGTCGAGCCGAACATCGTGGCGGCGATGAAGAAGGTGCGTGCGATGCTGGTGCCGGTGAAGACCAGGAACACCGAAGCCATCGACAGGCCCATGACGGCACAAAAGGCCCAGAAAGTCATCTGCGCGGCGCTTGCCGACATCGTCTGGATCTTGAACGAGAAGAAGAAGACGAAGGCGAGCGGCGCCAGCATGACCACCCACTTGAGCGGCGACTGGAAGATCGGCACATAAAGCGCCGGCGTCGAGCCAACGATGAACGCGACGATGCCAGTGATGACAAGACCGATGCCCATGTAGTTGTAGACGCGCAGCATGTGCTGGCGAAGACCCTCGTCGAACATGGCCTGCGAGCCAACGGCCGCACCGTAACGCTGCTGATTGATTGGGTTCATTGAGATCTCCTCGAGTGAACTAGTAAAGGGTACGGGCAAGCCCATCGGCTGCCTGATCCAGTGAGATGGAGCGATCCGCGGTCACCAGCGCATAGGCGACGTCACCGATCTGCCAATAGGCTGCCTCGGCGCCATCGAGCGCGATATGGTTGACCGACTGAACGGAGAAAACGCCCGGACGAACGGCAAACAGCGACAGCTGCTTCTTGTCGGCCGTGATCGACATTTCGACGCTCGGGCCGAATTCGGACGGGAATATCTGTACGTCCGAGATCGTCCAGCCACCCGGAAGCTGCGGCATGACGATGCCGGTTGCAGCGCGAATTTCATCCGGCTTATAGCCTTCCGCCGGCTGCGACGAGACGGACTGGCGCACCAGGGCTGTCTTGTAGGCCTGAACGGCGTCCTCGACATAGGCGGGCGCCGGGACGGATGCAGCCACTTCAGTTGCGGTAAAGGCACCGAACGAGGTGTGCGCTACCCAGCCGGCCGCCACCATGACGCCGACGGCAGCAACGCGCTGCATGGCGTGGAAGATACGACCGTAAGCAAGTCCGCGCTCGAGACGGCGCGCAAGATCGCGCGTTTCCGCCCGGCCCGAGGCGCCTTCATGAGCGAGCGCCAGGCGCAGTTCGCCGCGCATACTCAGATCGGCCATGACCTTCGCGGCCGTTTCGGGATTCTCGGAAAGATAGGATTCCACCTGGATGCGGCGGGTCACATCGAGTTCGCCATCGACATAGGCATCGAGATCGGCGTCGATAATGGGATCAACTGCTTTCATTTCCGCCTCCTTCGATCAACCTCAAATGTGGTGCACGCGGTGTCGCTTCCTCGATTTCGCGCAGGCGGGCGCGGGCGCGCGAAATGCGCGACATCAATGTACCAATCGGAACGCCGAGCGCTGCAGCAGCTTCCTGATAGGAGAGGTCTTCAATCGCCACGAGATGGAGGGCCTCGCGCTGCTCTTCCGGCAAACGGAAGAAAGCATTGCGCACCTGCTGCAGACGCACGGCATGTTCCTGCGCGGCTGGCAAGGACTGCTCGGCCTCTACGGCGGCCTCATCGTGCCGTCGTGTCAGCGATCGCCCCTGTCGGACGCGGTCGATGTGAGCGTTATGCACAATCGAGAGCAACCACGTACGCAAGTTACCGCCACTGCGGAAGCTCTGCTTCTTCTCGTATGCCCGGACCAGGGCATCATGGACCAGATCTTCCGCGTCATCCGAGTTGCGCACCAGGGAGCGCGCGTAGCGCCGAAGCGCTGCGAGCTGACCAATGACATCGAATGGGCGTTCTTTCCGTTCCATAATTGAGTATACGAAGCCGCGCGTTGTTTTATTCCCCGCGGCCGCGATTTTTTCTGCTTTTTCATCGTCCAGCGACCGAAACGGCCGAACTCATGAAGAATATCAAATTAAAATCAATACTTTAAGCATCGCTCGGAGATGCCACAAATGCACGCAAACTGTCAGGCATGCTGCTCGTCCGACAATTCTTCGAGGATGGGACAGTCCGGTCGGTCATTGCCGTGACAGGCGTGGACCAGGTGCTCAAGCGTGTGCCGGAGTTCGCTGAGCTCGCGGATCTTGCGGTCGATCTCGGTGAGCTTGGCCTGGGTCAACTCCTTCACATCGGCGCTGGCCCGGCTCTTGTCCTCGTAAAGCGCCAGCAGCTGCCGGCACTCCTCGACTGAAAAACCGAGCCCTCGCGACTTCTGCAAAAAGCGCAGTTTGTGAACATCGGCAACCGCGTAGTCGCGGTAGCCGTTGTCGTTTCTATCGGGGCGGATGAGGCCGATATCCTCGTAATATCTTATCGTCTTCGATGGCAGGCCGGACCGTGCCGATGCTTCACCGATATTCATCGCAGCCTCCTAAAGCTTGGCGGCGCGCAGCCGCAGCGCATTGCCGATGACCGAAACGGATGACAGGCTCATCGCCGCCGCCGCAATCATCGGCGAAAGCAACAGACCGAAGACGGGATAGAGAACGCCGGCGGCGAGCGGCACGCCGAGCGCGTTGTAGCCGAAGGCGAAGCCGAGGTTCTGGCGAATATTGTGCATCGTCGCCTCGGCCAGACGCCGCGCCCTGACAACGCCGTTGAGATCGCCCTTGACCAGGGTGATGCCGGCGCTCTCCATCGCGACATCGGCCCCCGTGCCCATGGCGATGCCGACATCGGCCGCGGCCAGCGCCGGTGCATCGTTAACGCCGTCGCCGGCCATGGCGACCACCGCCCCCATGGCATGCAGCTCGTCGATCAGCGCCTTCTTGCCCTCGGGCAGGATGTCGGCGCGCACATCGTCGATCCCCAGGCTTCTGGCGACCGAGCGCGCCGTGCGCTCATTGTCGCCAGTCGCCATGATGATCTTGAGGCCGCTCGCATGCAGCGCCTTGATCGCGGCGGCCGTTGTCGGCTTGATACGGTCGGCGACAGCCACCAGCCCGGCGAGGCGCTGGTCGACGACGACGAACATCACGGTCTTGCCTTCGTCCCGCAACGATTGCAGCTGCTCCCCATGGGCGGCGACGTCGATGCCGAGATCGGCCATCATCGCAGCGTTGCCAAGCGCCACGGCCGCCTCGCCGATATTCCCGCGCACGCCTTTGCCCGTTGCCGCCTCAAAGCCCGTGATATCGGCCAAGGCGATCCCGCGCTCTTCCGCGCCCGACACGATAGCGGCCGCCAGCGGATGCTCCGATCCTCGCTCCAGGCTGGCGGCGAGTTGCAGGAGTTGGTCTTCTGCCACGTCACCGAGCGCCACAACATTTGTCAGCCGGGGCTTTCCTTCGGTGAGCGTGCCCGTCTTGTCGACGATCAGCGTATCGACCGTCGAAAAACGTTCCAGCGCTTCCGCATCCTTGATCAGCACGCCCTCATGGGCGCCGCGACCGGTGGCGATCATGATCGACATTGGTGTGGCAAGACCCAGCGCGCAGGGGCAGGCGATGATTAGGACGGAGACGGCGGCGAGCAGCGCGTGAACCATGCGCGGCTCGGGACCGACGAGAGCCCAGATCGCGAAAGCGGCGATCGCGGCGGCGACAACGGCCGGGACGAAGAAAGCAGAGACGCGATCGACGGCGCCCTGGATCGGCGCGCGCGAGCGCTGTGCCGTGGCGACCATGTCAACGATGCGCGACAGCGTTGTCTCCGCACCGACCTTTTCGGCCGTCATCACCAGCATGCCGTTCTTGTTGATGGTACCGCCCGTCAGCGTATCGCCAACACTCTTTTCGACGGGCATCGGTTCGCCTGTCAGCATGGATTCGTCGATCGTCGATTGCCCCTCGCTGACCGTGCCATCGACAGGAACCCGCTCGCCCGGCCGAACGCGCAGGCGATTTCCAACAACGATATCGTCGACCGGCACATCGGCCTCGCTGCCATCGCGGCCAATACGCCGCGCGGTCTTCGGCGCGAGATCGAGCAGTGCGCGAATGGCCGAGCCGGTCCGCTCGCGTGCCTTCAACTCAAGCACCTGCCCGACGAAAACCAGGGCCACGATAACGGCCGCCGCCTCGAAATAAACGGGCACGGCGCCGCCATGTCCACGGAACGTATGCGGAAAGATGCCCGGCGCCAGCGTGGCGGCCAGACTATAGATGTAAGCCGTCCCGACACCGAGGCCAATCAGCGTCCACATATTCGGGCTGCGATTGACGAGCGACGCCCAGGCGCGGCGGAAGAACGGGAGTGCTGCCCAGAGCACCACGGGCGTGGCTAGAACAAGTTCGGCCCAGGTCGCAAGCGGCTCGCCGAGCCAATCGCGCACAGGAAGGCCGATCATCGGCCCCATCGTTATGACAAGCAGCGGAACCGAGAGAATGCCGCTGATCCAGAGACGGCGGGTGAAATCGATCAACTCGGGATTGGGGCCTTCATCCATGGGCGGGATGCCCATTGGTTCAAGCGCCATGCCGCATTTGGGGCAATCGCCGGGATGATCGCTGATCACCTCGGGATGCATCGGGCAGGTATATTGCGTCCCCTTCGGAGCAGGTTTCGGCTGCGGCTTTTTGCCATTGCGATAATCCGCCGGCGCAGCTTCGAACTTCGTCCTGCAGCCGGCCGAGCAGAAATAGTGCTTCTCGCCCTCATGCCGCAGGAAGTGCTTCGCGGTCGCACGGTCGACGCTCATGCCGCAGACCGGGTCCCTTGCTGTCAGATAATCCTGCGGCGCAGCTTCGAATTTGGTGCGGCAGCCCTCGCAGCAGAATAAATAGCGCCGCCCTTCATGCTCGAACGACGGCTTGCCGGCAGCGGGATCGACCGTCATGCCGCAGACGGGGTCGCGGACCACGACGTCATCCGCCGGATGATGATGGTGGTCGCTGCGGCCGTGGTGATGTGCGTGGGTGTTATCCATGAGTATCTCCTGTGCCTGACAAGGCAGTGGAGATACTTATCAACCTTCCAGCAACTGGAAGGTCAAGCGCAAAATGCGCTTGTTTTGACGACGGTCAAAACCGCCTCAATCGATGAACACGCCGACGCTTGCGGCGCGACCCATCGCATCGATGACGGTCAGCTTGGAATAGCCGCCGCCATCGGGCGTCCACTGGTTGGTGCGCCGCCGCGACAGGTCGGGTAACGGCTTGCCGTTGGCGAGCCATCGAAAGGGCGCTCGGCCACCCTGGAGCTTCAGCATCAACGGCGAGAGTTCGCCGCCCTTTGCCAGACCCTGGGCCCCGAGATCGACATGCGCTCCTTCAGGCGGATAGACGATCTGCGGCGCCGGCTCGCGGCCGGATGTCGCGAGCAATCCGCTGGGATTGATCGCAAACCGGCGCTGGCTGATCGGCAGCTGCGCCTGCGCGATGCGCACGGCGCCCGATGGCGGGCGCGGCAGCGGCGTCATTGAGATGCCCGACTTGGCAAAACCCTCGAACAGGATCGGCGCGGCCGTGCCATATCCGGTCAGGCCGGGCGAGGCGCCGCTATCCGGACGACCGACCCAAACGCCGAGGACATAGCGACCGTCATAGCCCACCGACCAGGCGTCGCGGTATCCGTAGCTCGTGCCGGTCTTGTAGGCGATGCCACGCTGCGGCGCACCGGCGGGCGGTATGACGCCCGAGAGGATATCGGCGACATTCCACACCGCGACCGGTTCAAGCAACGCCTCGCCTTCGATCTCTCCGGGCTGGCCGGATATGCCGTCCCCGATCCTGACCGCCTGCCCTCGATTGGCGAGCGCCGTATAAAGCTGCACCAGATCCTTGAGCGTGAGGCCGACGCCACCAAGCCCGATCGCCAGCCCCGGCGTTTCGTTGGGCGGCAGCAGCGGGCGCACTTCGGCGCGGCGGAAGCGGATGAGGAGCTTGGCCGGGTTGACGGCATCGAGCAGCTTGACTGCAGGCACGTTGAGAGAGAGTTGCAGCGCATCGCGCACTGTCACGTCTCCCTGGTAGCTCATATCGAAATTGCGCGGCCGGTAACCGAAGAAATCCGCCGGCCGATCCTCGATAATCGTCTCCTGGCTAACCAATCCCTCTTCAAAGGCGAGGCCATAGATGAACGGCTTTAGCGTGGATCCCGGCGAACGCGGGACGCGCGTCATGTCGATCCAGCCGGATCGGCTGGCGTCGAAATAATCGGCCGAGCCGACTTCGCCGACGATATCCCCAGTCTGCGCATCCGCCATCACCATCGCCAGCGACAGCTTGGGACCTAGCTTCAGCGCGGCCGCCTTGGCGACAGCCTCCAGCCCCTCCTGCACCCGCTTCTTCAGCGTGGTCCGGTACGGCGACGCATCCGGCGCCATACGCAGCGCGGCTTCGCCGACATGTGCCGCGAGCGCCGGCAGTTGCATGCGTTTTGCCGGCACAAGCGTCGCCTCGGCGCGCTCCGCCTCCCCTTCCCCGATCGCGTCTACGACCGCGATGCGCTCCAGCACGCGCTTGCGCGCCGTTTCGGCGGCCTTGAGGTTGCGATCGGGGCGGCGCTTTTCGGGAAGCTGCGGCAATGCCACGAGCAACGCTGCCTGCGCCACCGTCAGACGCTTCGGCTCCTTGCCGAAATAGGCAAGACTTGCGGCTCTGACGCCTTCCAGATTGCCGCCATAGGGCGCATGCGTCAGATAGAGATCGAGGATTTCATCCTTGGACAGGCGTCGCTCGATCTGGAGCGCACGTGCGACCTGCAATAGCTTGGCCGAAAGCGATCGGCCCTGGCGCGGCTCGATCAGCCGGGCAACCTGCATCGAGAGCGTAGAGGCCCCCGAAACGATGCGGCCGTTGGTGACGAGCTGGAAGGCGGCGCGGCCGATCGCACGCATGTCGATGCCGCGATGCTCGTAAAAGCGCCGATCCTCATAGGCGACCAGCATACGCAGGAATTGCGGATCAACATCGCCAACGGTCGTCTTTAGACGCCAGCGCCCCTCCGGCGTTGCGAAGGCGCGCAGAAGCTCTCCGTCGGCATCCAGCACCTCGGCGGATACGCGCGCCTTGTCGAGCGGCGGCGGAAATGCCTTGTCCGCCGCGTCGAGCCCGATCAGCCCGGCGCCGGCGATTGCCATCGCCGCCACAAGGCCGATCGCGATTTTCCGCCTCAGTCTCATGGCTGTGCCGCCACGACCTCCATCTTGCCGGTTGCCGTCCGCGCCGAAAGCTGCGGCCGGTACATGTCCTCTACGTTCGCCGCCGGGTGGTCGTAGACGCCGGGTGTCACGGCGCGCACGACGTATGCGACGTTGATCTCCCGGTTGTCATCGGCGCTGCGGTTGAAAGCAGCGACGAAACGATCGTTGCGGAACTCGGTATGCGCGGCCGTCACATCGCCGATCCAGTCAAAGTTGGTCAGCTGCGCGCTGTCGACCAGGCTCGGATTGTCGATCTGGAAACCGGCTGGCAAGAGATCGGTGATGACGATGCGCGACGGCCATTTGTTGCTCTCGGTGACATGCAGCACGACGACATAGCGCTCGTTCTGCTTTGCCTCCGAGACATTCGCTTCCTCGCCATCCAGCGTGTAGTAGCTGCGCTCGATGGCGAAACCATCGCCACCAGCCGGCAGCGGCGTCACGGGTGCTGCAACGGTCGTGACAACAGCCGAAACGGCATCGCTCGTCTGGTTGATCAGGGTCAGCGCGTGATCGGCCAGCGCCTCGCCATTCATACGCGCCATGTAGGCACCGTTGTGGAGCGCGCCGTTGACGTCGATCTTCAGCGACTCGTCGCCGCCCTGGATCGCGCGGGCGGCGAGCAGCATCCAGGCCTGTTCCTGGGTGCTGGTGTACTTGCTGCGCTCCCACTCCTTGGTCACTGCCTTCGCCAGTTCCGGCACGATCGGCGGCACCGGCCGGCTTTCGGCGGCGAGCGCGAGGATGGCGGCGCCGTCTCTAAGCACCGAGCCATAGTCGGTGCGCGACAGGTTGACCTTGGTGACCATCGACTGGGCCGACATCTGCAGCGCGTCGACGAAG
Source organism: Rhizobium sp. UBA1881 (assembly GCF_002338015.1). Taxonomy (NCBI): domain Bacteria; kingdom Pseudomonadati; phylum Pseudomonadota; class Alphaproteobacteria; order Hyphomicrobiales; family Rhizobiaceae; genus Rhizobium; species Rhizobium sp. UBA1881. The sequence goes on along the minus strand of NZ_DDHH01000033.1, from coordinate 22,900 downwards.
ATGTTCTTCGACCGCGTCGCATCGCCGTAGAGCGCCAGCGCGGCCGCGATATGGGCCTTGGCGAGCGGTGTCGGGAAGTCGTTGATCATCGTGTCCGCATAGTAGCGCAGATCGCTGATCGCGGCCTTCTTGTTGCGCGCGAGCACATATAGCGCATAAGCGATCTGATCGCCCTGATCCTTGACATTAACGTCATAGCTCAAGGCGTTCTGCAGGTTCTCCAGCGCCTGTGCGAGCGCACGATCCGGCACATCGTATTTCTGCTCGCGGGCCCGCGTCAGGAAGTCGGTGACGTAGGAATCGAGCCAGAGATCACCGCTATCCGGTCCCCAAAGACCGAAGCTGCCGGCGGATGCCTGGTAGGACAGGACACGATAGATGGCATCCTGCACGCGCTTCTTGATATCGGCATCGCCATCGAGACCGACCTGCTCGGCAAGCTCGCTCAGATAGAGCAGCGGCAGAGCTCGGCTGGTCGTCTGCTCGGCGCAACCGAAAGGATAGCGATCGAGCGACATCAGCAAGGCCGGGATGTCGAAGGCAGCCGAGCGCGTGACGTTGACGCTGACCGATGCGCCCGGAAGAACGCTATCCGCCAAGAGCGCCTTGTCGATCGTCAGCTTCGCGCCCGGCTTCAGCGCCAGCACACGACGCTCCGTGACCGGCAATACCGCCGGCCGAACGGGGACATCGAGGCTCTGGTCGAGCGACAGGCCGGATGCATCCGAGAGGTTAATCGAAACGACGCCGTTGCCCGGCTGCAAGCCGGTCACCGCCAGCGTCACCGCCTGCTTCGCACCGGCATCCAAACGGATCGTCTGCGTGGCGTTATCGATACCGACAGCGTCATTGCCTGTGACTGCCAGCTTGTAGTCGCCTGCGGGCGCATCGGTATTGGCGATATCAAGGCGCAGTTCAGACTTGTCCCCCGGCGCCAGGAAACGTGGCAGGCTGGCGGTGACGACGACAGGATCACGAATGATCACGTCCTGCGTCGCATGGCCGACACCGGACTTGGACCAGGCGACCGCCATCAGGCGCGCCGTGCCGTTGAACTGAGGAATATCAAAGCTGACATGCGCCTTACCCTCGGCATCCAGCTTCACCGGGCCGGAAAAGAAGGCGACGAGTTTCTGCGTCGGAGGGCTTGCCTGCAGCGCGATCGCGCCGCCATCGCCGCCGGTGCGCAGTTTGCCGGTGGCGCCGAGCGAGCCGTCGATCAAGCGGCCATAAAGGTCGCGGATCTCGAGACCAAGCTGGCGCTGACCGAAATACCATTCTTCCGGGTTCGGCGGCTCGTAGCGCGTCAGGTTGAGAATGCCGACATCGACAGCGGCAACGGTGACATAAGCGTCCTCGTTTGCGCCGGCACCCGCAACGGCGAGCGTGATCGGCAGCGGGCCGCGCGGCAGCATCTTCTCAGGTGCCTCGATCTTGACCTGCAAGGCCCGATCCTCAGGATCGACCTTCAGCCATTTCACGCCGATGGCGCGCATCGGCATGTGGCTGTCCTGGGCATCGCCCGGACGGAACAGCGTCGCGGTCACATAGGCGCCGGCGCCCCAATCGGCGGTAACGGGGATATCCACCTCGCCACCCGTCTCGCCGATCGCCGCGTTCTGCACGGCAACCAGGGTTTCGGTACCGGCGGCGATCATCAGTTCGCCTGCATAGCGCGAGGAGACCTTCAGCTTCGCGGTCTCGCCGACCTTGTAGCTATCCTTGTCGAGCGCGATCTCCAGCCCATCGGGCGTTTCCGTGGATGTTGCCTGCACGAACCAGCCGGCGTCGAATTCGACGCTGGAGGTCGGGCCATCGGCGTCGGTGCTCTCGACCTCGAGGCGATAACGGCCCCACTGCACGGGCGAGGCGATCTTGGCGCCATCGATGCCGGCATCGACATTGCCGTTGCCCACCTGCTCGGCGGTATAGACCGGCTCGTATTTCCAGGCCGTGCCGTCGCGATACCATTGATAGTCGCGGTTGAGCTTGAAGAGCTTCCAGCGAAGCCCCTTCATCTCCTCCTTCGCACCATCGGCGTTGACGCCGATGACGGTGAAGTTGGCGATCGAGTTCTCGCCGAGATCGCCCGAGAATTCCGGCTTGATGCCGATCATCGGCCCCTGGTTCTGCACCGGCAACACAAGCGAGCGCTCGATCGCGCGTCCGCCGGCTTCCTGCATTCGAATATAGACGGTCGCGTTCAGAAGCTGCGTCGTTGCGGGCAGCTCGCCGACCGTCAGATCGGTAACGCCTTCGCCCTTTTCGTCGAGGTCCGGCAATCCCTCGATCGACTGGCGCGAATCCTCGCTCGCCTCTTCATCGGCAAGGCCGAAGAAATAGCCCGGAAACGCATCCGCCTGGTGTGTCGGCTTGATGACGACATCGCCTTCCAGCGTCAGCCCGGCGGCGGGCGCGCCATAGAGATACTTGCCAGAGATATTGATCGTTGCCGGCGTGTCCGGTCCAATCACCTTCGCCTCGGTCTTCAGCTCCATGTCGGTACGATCAGGCACGAAATCGTCGACCAGGAAACTCTTGCTGGCGATCGGCGAACCCTTCGGGTCGGTATGGATGTTCATCGTCCAGGTGCCGCGCATGGCATTGTCCTGCACGGCGAAATCGACATTGTAGCCGCCGAGATTGCTGGTCTGGCTGACGATGCGGCGGTCTTCGACGCCATCAGGGCGCATGAAGATGAAGGTCAGCGGCAGATTCTCGATTGCCTTGCCATCCGTATCGCGCGCCAGCGCAGACGCGTGGACCGTTTCGCCGACGCGGTAGATGCCGCGCTCGGTGAATGTCAGCACGTCGATTGCGCCCGGCGATGCGCGCCCGGTGACGCCGCGATCGGAGAGGTCGAAACCGGCTCGTGTCATGTCGAGGAAGACGTAGTCCGACGTCCCGTTCTTCGCCGTGATAACGGCAGGCGTCAGCGCCGATGTGCCGCGGATCAAGCCGGCGGTGAAGGTGGCGCGGCCATTGTCGTCGGTCGTGGCGGTACCAAGCACCTCGTTATTCTTGGCAAGCAACTGCAGCGCGACACCAGCCATCGGCTTGGCTGATGCAAGCGAACGGGCGAAGACGTTGAGGCCGTCGGTCCCGGCATAGGTCGTCACGCCGATATCGGAGACCACGAACCACTGGGTGGCCTGCGAATTCCATTCCTGGTCCGGCCCGGTCGGCGATGTCGCGGTCAGCACATACACGCCGGGCTTGCGCTCCGGCAGCGCCTCATCGACGGGGAAGCTGGTGACGACATCCTTGTTCAGGTCATTGGCGATGTCGATCGCACCCTGCCAGACAAGCTCGCCGCTTTCGTCCTCGATCCGCTGGGCACTATAGCCATCGAGCTGGGTGAGGAACTGCGAGCTGGTCAGCAACGGCGCGATGCCACGATCGCCGATGCGGTAGAGCTTGAGGTTGGCCGAGGCCATGTTGACCGAGACGATCGGGATGCCGCGGCGCGCCGTCGATGGCAGCACGAAGCTGTCGCCGGTGAAGCGGACGCTTGCGGTGCGGTCCTTGACGTAGATATCAAGGCTGACGGGCGCCTCCAAAACCTCGTCGACCGACGAGGGAAGACCGGTGCGGAAGGAGATCTTGTAGTTCTCGCCGTGCGTCAGGCCCTCGACGCAGATCTGCCTGTCCTTGGTTTCGAGCGCCTTCGGCGAGGCGCCATTGAGCGTCACGAAGGGGGTATAGTCGGTGGTCTTGACCAACGATTCCGAGAAGGTGACGCATGCGCGCGGGGTGGCGCTGTCGGCATCGACGGTGTGATCCGTGATACGGAAGCCCTGCGTCGACTTCAGCTGCAGGTAGGCGGCCTGGACTTCCTTTGAATTCACCAGCGCCAGGCTTGCCTTATAGGCGTTCAGCGCGGCCCGGTAGTTCGCGTTCTTCTCCAGCGCCACCGCCAGAACCGCAAGCGCATCGGCGCGGCTGGTCGTCGTCCGCGTCAGGTCGTAGCCATTGATGGCGGCGAGCACGGCCTGGGCATAGATCTCGCTGCCATTGTTGTCGTCGGTCTTGACGAAGCTGTCGCCCGCGCGCGCCGTTTCCAGCCACAGATCCGCATTATCGGGTGTGAGCGCGAGCGCGCCCCGGAAGGATTTCAGGGCATCGACGACATTGTTGGCCGTGAGATCGATCCGCGCGTTGGCGATGAGACTGTCGGCGGATTGGCCCTGCTGGTCATCGGCGAGCTCGAGATTGGCCTTGTCGTCGCGCGCCTGTTGCAGCACATCGCCCGAGAGGAAGCCGATGCGAGGTGCTGCCCCGAGGTCCGGCTCCTGACTGCCCGCTGTCTCGACGATCTTGCCGGCGATGGCGCCCGGGAAGGCATTCATCGTCTTGAAGTCGGATTTCAGGAAGCACCAACTAGCCTTGGGGTTATAGGTGAAGGCCTTGCACGACTTGTCGCCAATGCACGAGGCCTTGCACTGGTCGAGCGTGACATTCTGCTCGCTGCGCAGATCAAAGCCGAAATAGTCGGCATCACGCACGGTTTGTATCTGGCGCTTGCTGTCCGCGGAAAAGGCGGGTGAACCAATTAGAGCGGTCGAAAGAACAACGGTTACGGCTGTCAAGAACGCGCGTGCGAACATAGGTTCCCCCCAATATGCTGGCGCCTCATTTGGCGGCAACTCTCCCCACTCGCATCCCTGTTGTCAACTCGGATGGAGCGTCGCCCTGCAGTAAATCTCAATCATGTAACAACACCATCAAGACCGGCTGTGGATCTCTGAGAGAGCATTCGCCACGAGAGGCCGAAATTAGCATTTTTTTAATACTAACAATATCTTAACTGAAAATAAAGCTGTCCCGCGCCGGAACATATCTGTTGCCGAGCCGTTTTCCGTCCGAGTTCTGGTGAATCCGAGTTCTGGTGAAAATGAGTAACAGGGGGCCAAGTATGGGCACCGGCGTTGAGTACAGTTCACAGACTGAAAATAGCACCAAGCAGCGCGTCCTGATCGTCGAGGACGAGCTTTTTATAGCCCTTGATCTCGAGGAAACGATAAAAGAGATGGGCTTCGATGTCGCCGGTCTGGCGAATGGCCGCGATCAGGCGCTGCAGCTTGCACGTGACGCCGATATCGCCTTCGTCGACGTCAACCTCTCGGATGGGCCGACCGGCCCTGAAATCGGCCGCCGTCTGGTGGAGGAATTCGGGGTGACGGTGGTGTTCATGACCGGCAATCCCGAGGCCGTGGCGGACAAGCTAAACGGCGCGCTTGGTGTCGTCACCAAGCCGGCCATGCCCTCGACCGTGCAACGAACGCTGAGAAAAGCAGCGGAACTTCGCCGCGGCTTGAATTAGAAAGGCCGAGTTGCCTCCGCGAAACATAGGATGAGGAGCCGATGAAGGTACCTCATCCCGGAGCACAGAGCGATCAGATAAGACCGGTCAGCAGGCCGACCCCGGCCAGCGCCGCGACACCGCCGGCGGAGCGCGTTACGAAAGCGCCTTGAGCATCACCGGCCCGTGCAATCGCAAATCCCATAGCAAGACCGATGGCGTGCAGCGTGGCCGTCGCGATCATGAAGCCGGCGGCGTAAGACATGCCTGCGGCGGCAGCCGGCATTTCGGAACCATGCGCGTGACCATGGAAAATGGCGAACAGACCGACCAGACCGGCGGCAACGGCAACAGGCGCACGAACGTTAAGCGCGATGACCGCGCCGAGAACGATCACGGAAAGCGCGATCCCGGCTTCAACGAAGGGGATCGAGATACCCATCATGCCGAGCGCTCCGCCCAGGCCCATAACGGCGACGAAGGTGGCCGGCACCATCCAGACGGCACGGCCGCCAAGCTGCCAAGCAACAACGCCGACCATGATCATGGCCAGGATATGGTCGAGCCCGGACATGGGGTGGCTAAAGCCATGCGCAAAGCCGACCGCCTGGCCGGCGCCCGGATGGGCGAATGCAAGCGATGGCGCGAGCACGAGGGCGGCAAGCGCGGCGTTGAATTTGATGCTTTTTGAAAACATGATCGTCCCCATTATCGGTGTGCAGTGTTGCGCCGAAAATGACATGGAGAATCAAGGCTTCAAAGCGAAAAAACAGGCAGCACCGTTATTTGACGTAGGTGGGTCGTGCTACTGTTTTCGCGTCTAGCGTGGCTGCAGCGTACCGAACCAGGCGACGAGGGCCACGACCACGAGCCCCAGCACGACCTCGGTGATGACGCAGATCTTCAGCTGAAGAAGAGAGTGATCTCGAGCAAACTTCGGCACGAAGACATAGCGGTTGATGACCGCAATCAACACCATTGCCGCCACCACCGCGATCTTTGCGCTCAGCAGACGCTGATAGCTGAACGACCAATCCGACGGCAAGCCCCCTAGGATAAGCAGCGTGTTCGCGGCGCCTGAGAGAAGCACGAGCGCAACTGCGACATGCCCCGCGGTCGAAAACCGCATGACCGCGACGCGCGCATCGGCCTGCAGCGTGCCGCGTCCAAGCATCGACAGGATCAAGAGGACCGGCACGAGCGCACCCAGCCATGCACCGCCGGACAAAAGATGCGCACCGTCATTGATGCGGTGGAGCACCCTAAGCCAACCGCTGTTCATCGCTGCGTGGCCGCTCAGCGTCAGGCTGAGCAGCAGGAGTGCAGCGAAGACGGCTCGTCCCATTTGCCGATACCTGTACGGAAGAAACACCGTCGCGCCAAGCAGGACCACGCCGGCGGCCTGGACCATCCAGGCCGTCCCGACATCCGTCTGGGTCAGCACGGCGCCGAGCATCTCCGGCGTCACCATATCGGACCACCCGTCGCCGATGATCGCCGTGCGGAGCGGCAGCATGGCAACGGTGGACGCGAACGCGACTGCGATTGCAGCCGCGCTCAACCACCGCAGCCGGTCGCCGACGACACGTGCCAGTTCGGGCGAAACGAGCGCGCAGAGATAGGCGGAGCTACCCCAGATCAGGATGACTGCAGCATCGAAGAGAAGACGGCAAAGAACGAGGGCCGTATCCGGCGTCACGGCTTGACCGTGAAGCCATAGCTACCATTGGTCTTGTGGCCATCCGTCGACAGGACATGCCAATCGACGACATATCCGCCGGCATCAAGGCTTCCCGAAACGGGCACCGTCAGCGTCTTTCCGTCATCCGACAGCTTGGCGTCGCCGGTCGGAACCTGCTTGTCACCGGCACCGGCAATCGTCGCGCCCGAGAAGCGGAGGTTAAGCTCCTCGGAGAAATGCAGTTCCACCGCTGTGGGGGACACCTGTACCGTGGCCTTATCGGCGGGAACACTTGACGTGAGGTGCGCATGGGCGCTCGCCTGCCCTGCGGCAACAAGAGTGGCAACGAAGGACGCGATAAGGAATTTGCTCGTTCTAGACATAGGATTGCTCACTGTAATGATTTTCTGATTGTCGATGACAGTCTAATACCTGCCGACTATTGCGGCTTGGACATACCGCTCATCCCGGAATGACCATCCATCTTCATGGCGCTAGCGCCGCCTACCGCGAATTCGACAGCGACCTGCCCGGCCTTTTCGAAGGTCAGTGTCGCCCTGACCGTTTCGCCTTGCTTGAAGGGCTCGGTGACGTCCTTGAACATGACGTGGTAGCCGCCCGGCGTGAGCTCGACTGTCTGCCCCGCAGGAATAACAAGGCCGCCGGCGACGAGGCGCATGGTCATGACGCCGTTGTCGACGTTCATCTGGTGGATTTCCGACGATTTGGCACGCGTCGAGGTGATGCCGACGAGCTTGTCGTCGGCATTCCCCTTGTTGGTGATGCTGAGATAGCCGCCACCGACTTTCGCACCGGGCACCATGGCGCGGGCTTGCGGATTGGATATCTCGATGTCGCCTGCAGTGACGATCTGTGCGTCGGCAGGTGCGCCGAAAGGCCCTGCGAGAACCAGACTAGCCAGAAGGACTTTAAACTTCTTCATGATGATTGTTCCTGCCAGAGCGACCGCTGTTTGCTGAACTCGCATGACAAATGTGTCGTGCGGCATCGGCAGCGGACGGATGAGTGGGACAGTGGGATTTCTATGCGGGATCACCGGCTACGGAAGACCGCATAGCAGCTCAAATGAGAGCGGCCATCAACGGTGGGCCCCTTGGACCGCCACCGGGGAATAAAGGCCGGTTTCCGGTAGCCTCGGCGCTAAGGCTCGGGCCAAGATAGGTGGGGATCGAAGCGCTTGGCCATGCGACGAAAACGGGAGCGGGCAACACAGTCGACGCGCTGATCCGGCAGGCCTCGCAGCCATGTGCATGAAGCTTGCCGCCGTCGTGCTCCGTATGCGTCTTGTCAACCGTGCAAATAACCGGCGCGGTTCCGTCAGGTAGAATGTATTCGGAAAGCTCATTGGAAATGAAAGCGCCATTGGCAAAGGCCGGCACCTGATGCGCGAAGCCGACGAGGGCCAGCGCAACGGCGCAGCTGATACGTACCAGCCATCGAACTATGCCTGCTTCCGCCGCTTTCAACTAAGTCCTCGCCGCTCACTGCATCGTGTTTACGCAAAATACCGGCAAACCTCAATGCGACAGTTTGAGCAATTGGCAGGCGTATCTGTATCTTTCAGCGGATCACGGGACTTGGCGCACGGAACCTGACCAGGACAATGCAGCGCGGCAGAGCCTCGTTCTGACCACGCGCGGCAGCGCTTCCGGCGGCAACAGTTCGGCCAATGTCTTGAGCGAGTAGAGCCCCGTGGCGGCGGTGGCGGCGCAGCCCATCGATGCGGCCAGCCAAGTCGGCAGGAACTGGAAAGCGAGAAATATCAGGCCCGACATAGGAAGGTAGACCATGACGAGGATACGATTGATCGCCGAGTAGCGAAAGCCGGTATAGCGCCGCGCGATCCAGTAGACGAGAATACTGTGCCACACATAGAGGCCAAAGAAGGCGATACCGGCACCCATCGTTCCGAAGGCCTTGATGCAGATCCAGGCGAGACCGACATGAACGACCGTGGCCGCAACCTCAGTCCAGAAGAATATCCGCTGGGCGCCTTTTGCCAGAATGATGAAACCGATGGGCCAGGCCACGATGCGAAGCATCATCCCCAGGCAGATCCACCGCAAGAGATCCACGGCCGCATAAAAGGCGGGCGAGTAGAAGACATGCATGATCAGTGGGGCGAGCGTGAGCGTGGCAAGCAATCCGGGACCGGCAAGGAGCACGCTCACCTGCGTCTGTTCGTTGACCAGACGATTGCATTGGGCGTTGTCATTGGCGACACCCGTCAGCCGCGGATAAAAGTCCGTTCCCATCGCCTGCAGGATGAAGCCTGCATATAATCCACCCAGCGACCACGCGGCTTGATATAGCCCCGCCGCGACGATGCCTGCCTCATCCAAGACCATGATGCGGATGGCGTAGGCGCTGCCGAAGGTCAGGAAGCCGGTGATCATGAAGATGAAGCCGAGCTTGAACAGGCCGGCGGCTTCGAAGCGCAGATCCTTGAACGACAGGCGGCACGGGTTGATTTCTATCTTGCGGCTGTACCACCATGACGTGGCGAGCGTCGCCGCAGCGATGCAGACAAGCGACGCAACGATACCCTCTTCACCGTAGAAGTAGATGATGGGTATGCTGATCACCGTACTGTAGAAAGCACCCAATATGCCGAGGCGTGCAAGGCTGGCGATGTCGCGCACACCCTGAACAAGGGCCGCCTGCCCTCCCGACATGACCTGAAACACGATCACGATGGACAGCAGCCGCATCGCCGTCGCATGCTGGTCGTCGCCAAATGTCCATCTGGCGATCGGCGCGGCAAGCAGCGCCATGACAAGCGTTCCGAGCAGCCCAAGCACGACCGAGATACGCCTCAGGGCAGTCGCTGTTCTGGCAATCCGATCCGGGTCGTTGCTGCCGACGGATTCGGCAATTTGGCGGACACCGCTGGCGTTCATCCCGAAGCCCGCTATGGCATGAACGATGTCGATCGTCGCGTTGTAAAGGCCAATCAGACCCACGCCTTCAGGTCCCAGCAGGAGCGCCATCGCCTTGTTGCGAATAATCGAAAAACCGATACTCACAACGGAGGACCCGCCGATCAGAACCGTGGATTTTAGGATCTGCGTGTAGCTTTGTCGTCCAGTCGCGTTTGCATCCCTGGCCATCAAGGCACGCTACCCTCTAATGGCGCGCGTTCGGCATACCGCGCGAGCGAACCCGCGATACGGCCGTGGCTGTTGCGCGACGAGAGCCTGTTCATCGGCTTGCCTGATCCGCCCCGGGAATCGCAAAAACCTGCTCGACCGGCTTCACTGCTTGCAGGGAAGGTCGAGTTACCTTGACGACATCGCCGGGCATGAGTGCAGAAGTCTCCGATGCGGAGATTTCGTTTATCGTCCCGTTTTCCCTGCGCACGATAACGAAACCCAAGACGGGCTTCTCATCCTGCTTTACGGCTCCACCGAGAGACGACAGACTGTCCAACACCAGTTTCTGGCTGGTCTCGCGCTTGAGCTTAAGCTGAACGAGTGCGGCTCGTTCAGACTGGAGATCTGATGCGACTTCCGTCTTTCGCTCGTCGTAAAGCGCTTGCAGATCCCTCGTCGTCTGGCTGATGCTTTGGCGGGCTCGCATAATCGCCGTGCTGATGTCCAGCCGGGTGTCTTGATAGCTTCTCAGTGCACGCTCGACCTCACCCTGCCGAGTCGCGACCACGGCGCCCTTGGCAACGAGCATCGCGGTGCTATCGACCTGCTGCTGGATGGATTTGATATTCTCGTCAGTACTTTTCGTCTTCTGTTCGAGAACGCCGATTTCTTCGTTGAGGAGATCCCGCAGCTCGGCGAACGACTTGGCTTTCCGATCAACCGCGTTCGCCCTGGCTTCGAAAATCACTTTCTCCTGATTATAGACGGCCGCGGCGAACGGATCAGCCTTGTCGGGCTGCTGCGAGAAATCGACCGAGGTCGCGCCGGCCATCTCCGCTTCCAAGCGGACAATTTTGGCGTTGCTGCGGGTGATAGCGTCGTCCAGCTCCTTCAAGCTACCGGCCAACCGCGTCACTTCGCCAGCGCCTTCAAGCGCCAGAGGCGCGCGATACTCGCCGCCGCCCAAAGCAAGCGCCTGCAATACAGTCAACCCCGAGCTAAATTTGTACTCACCGGGTTTGGATACATCCCCAACGACATACACAGGTGGATATTCAAGTATCTGGACGGTCGTTGCCGGCGCATCGACCAGTCCGATCTTTTCCTTCAAACGGTTGGCGATTTCAGCGGCCAGACCGTCGTCGTCGAGATTACCAACGGCAATGCTGCCCAGCACCGGGACAGACACCGTGCCCGCATCCGAAATGGTGAAATCGCCTCCGATCGAGCCCCATTGTTCATAGACGCCCTTGGTCGGCATCCATTGAACAACGCTCAACCTGATCTTCGTATGAGGCGGAAGCGGAGCGCTAGCGGCGACGCCGGCAAACATCGCCGTTCCCAGCGCAAGCAGGGTTGGCAACCAACCCAGCCGCTTTGGATGATGACGACCTGTCGAAAAACACTTACGTTGCATGACCATGCTCGATCATTCCTCACCGTAATGCGAAAACGCTCAACATACTGCGCACCTCGCCGAGTAATTCCTTATCGCGCACCCGGCAATATCTCGCCCAGGGACGCAGGGTTCATTGAATTTCGTAGATTTAACATTCATTGTATTACTGCGAGAGATCAATATGCCCGCTCTACCAATATAGACTAGTTTCGTCTCATTCTCTTGGCGACAGAAAGAATATTTAATTCGCATCGATGACTAAATAACTGAATGAATCAGAAATATGTGCCGGTGACGACATAAATACGCACGACTCCGAACTATAAAATCATCAATTACAAAATTATCATGCAGTCAAATTGCCAGTAAGCGACACCCTGACCAAAGGTACTAGCAACCCGAGCGCGGCATCCACTATCGATGAACTACCCTCGGCTGGGGAACTGACCGAAAATGAACGCAAGATAAAGCACGTTCAGATTCTCAGGATCAGTCAGGCGAACTTGTAATGGGTGATATTGATTTTCGTTTCTACTTGTCGATCCTGCTAAGGCGACTGCCGCACATCATCGCTCTCACCGTCGTCACGACAGCGCTTGCACTGGCGATTGCTCTGCTGATGCCAAAGTCCTACCAGTCAACGGCAAAGATCCTCGTCGAGGCTCCACAGATTCCGACAAATCTCGTGAAGTCGACAGTCCCTACCAGCTCTCTTGAACAGCTGTTGATCCTTCAGCAGCAGATGACGACGGGCGACAATCTGGTCCAGCTCGCCGACAAGTTGGATGTCTACGGTAGCGAAAGGCAGGAGCTATCGACGGATGCAGTAATCAAGGACATGCGTTCCCGCATCACCTTTGATCAACTACCACTTGGCGACGGAGCAACGACGGTTTTCAGCATCATCTTCGAAGCTGGAACGCCGGAATTCGCGGCAAAGGCCGCCAACGAACTCGCTTCTTCGATCCTGCTGGGCAATCAACGACAGCGTACTGACCGAGCCGGCGATACGTTGCAATTTTTCAACGAAGAAGTGAAGCGGCTGGATGCCGAGCTGAATCGAATCGAGGCCGAGCTTCTTAAATTCAAGACCGATCACAGGGATACTCTTCCAGAGAGCTTGGAGTTCCGTCGGCAGCAACAGGCGAGCCAGCAGGAGCGACTGGTGGCGCTGGAACGTGAAGAAGCGGACCTCCGCGCGCGGAGAAGCTTGTTTGCGGAAAATGCCTTCACGACAGGCAATGTCGGTCCGCTTAGCACGGAGCAGCAGATGCTCTTGGATTTGAACAAGGCCCTGGCCGAACAGCTTGCGATCTTCTCCGAAGACAGCCCCAATATTATAAGCCTGCGATCGCGCATTGCGACGCTGCGCGGCAAGGGTGCGGCAAAGGCAACCGGTCAGGCCGGCAAACAGGGCGTGTCGGCTCTCGATCTACAGTTGGCGGATATCGACAAGCGTCTGGAGGCGATCGACCGCGATCGCACATCGCTGACAAAGAGCATCGCCGACATCACGAAATCCGTAAGCGAAACCCCGGCAACACAAACGGCGCTGAACGTCATCGAGCGCGATCTCGGCAATATCCAGACACAGTACAACACGGCAATTGCACGGCGGGCTGAAGCATCGCTGGGCACCCAGATCGAGGCCCGCTCGGACGGCGGACGCTTCTCCTTGTTGGAGGCGGCCAAGCCGCCAGAAACGCCGGTGAAGTCGAAGCGTCGAATAGTCATTCTTGCAGGCGCCGTTGGCGGGATCGCTCTTGGCTTAGGGCTTACGTTCCTACTCGAAATGATGAACCGCACGATCCGCAGACCATCGGAACTGAGCCAGCTCCTACAGCGTCAGCCGCTTGGCGTCATTCCGTATATCGGGTCACCGAGCGAGACGACCGGCGGCTTCTACAACAAGAGGTTTGCGGCAGCAGCCGTCTCGGCGAGCATCATCCCCGCCTTCCTCCTGATCATCCACTACTTCTATGCGCCGTTGGCGAGCGCTTTTCAAAGGCTGCTATCCGGCTTCATGAAGCCCGGTTCGATGTAACACGAAACCGCTGAGAATGGCCGGCTACATCGAACAAGAGAGTTAAGGCAAACCCAATGGAACAGACCGTGGTATCGTCATTTTCGCAAGCGCTCCAGGAGAAGAGTAACATGTCCCCAGCGCCTTCGCGGGAAATCAGCGACCTAGCGTGGGAAAAGCTTCAGCCGTTTACCCCGGATGCGAGTCTCGTTGCGAAAAACCGTATCGTGACGGTCAATCGCTCAGACACCGCGCATACCGCCTTCGACATGATGCGCACCAAGATCCTGCAGAACATGCGGGAGAACAATTGGACATCAGTGGCTATTACATCGCCAACACCCGGTTGCGGCAAGACCTTTAGCGCACTCAACCTTGCGTTCAGTCTGGCGAACCAGAAAGACTGCCGCACTGCACTGCTGGATCTCGACATGAAACGTCCCCAGGTCGGCAAGACGCTTGGAATTCGCGATGCCGCATCGATGGAATCGTTCCTGCGAGGCGAGCTACAGGCCGACGACATCTTTCGGCGCCACGGAGGCAATCTCGCCATAGCCGCCAATAAACAGGCCGTCCAGTTTTCCGCCGAACTGCTACAAAGCGCCGCGTCGACCCAGGCGCTGCAGGACATGCGTGAACGGATGCGCCCCGATGTCGTCATTTACGACCTGCCGCCGATGCTTTCGACGGACGACGTTCTGGCGTTTCTGCCGAATGTCGATTGCGTAATTCTGGTTGCTGCCGCTGAGCAGAGTACGCTCAGCGAAATCGACATTTGCGAACAGACGCTTGCCGAAAAGACAAGCGTCCTCGGCGTCGTGCTGAACAAGTGCAAGTTCAGTGCCGAAAAGTATGGCTACTGATCGAACCAGTTCGATGCCACGCATCAAAAAGCCAGCCAGCTAATTTCGCTGCAGGTTGATCTCACTGGTCACGACCTGCTTACCGGATGCGGGGTCCTTGTCGACCGTTCTGATCCTCAGTGCGTTCGCGCCGGAGTGCCGGATCGTCATGGTCGCAGCACGATCGCCGTTGACGATCCTCGACCAAGTGACCGCGAGCTCGATGGCATCGCCTCGCCTTGCGCCGTTGAGTGACGAAACCCTACCTGAGGGACCAATATAACGGCCGGAGTAGCTGCCGCCGGTAGCCGTAAGCTGCGCGGACACCGCGCGCGAAACGACCAACATACCGGTGCACTTGCCATCCATCGACAACGCTTCACCATTGGCTTTCGACTGAAAACTACAGTTTAAATTGATCGGGGATGAGGCCGTTGTGCGCTTCATCATCCCGCCGCCGGTCCAACTGCCGGCAAGCGACTTGAGAAACGGTGCCTCGTTCGCGGTTGCACCTCCAGCAGTGCAGACAATGAGCGCGCATAAAGCGAGACGATATATCCCCATGACATCCTCCCGAAGTCCAATCCGGGAGAATGCATGAAGACCATCAATGTTCCGCGTTTTTTTCTGCGCCGCCTATGCGAAGGCGGGGAAGAACGCACTCATCGATCAGACGATGGAAAGGCTGAGACGCGTTTCGTTGCCGAGAACGATGTCGATCGGGCCGCGCGACGTCAGCTCGATGGCTCCGCAGAGCGTACCGGTGGTGATCAGGGCGCCCTTCTTCAGCGAGGTGTGCGGGCGCAGCTTGTCATTCGCGTAGGCCATCAGCCATACCAGCACGTCGTCCTTCGGATGGCGCGCGATGCCGTCATAGATCACCTGTTCACCATGCGTCACCTTAAGTGAGGTATTGCCGATGGTGTCGACGATGCATTTCGGAAGCGTAGGACCGAGAACATAGCCCTTATTGCCGATGCGTTCTGCCAGATAGAGCAGGAACGACACCTGTCCGCTCTCCACAATGCTGCTGGCCAAAAGCTCTGCGCCAAGATGGCAGTCCGCGATCGCCGCGACGATCTCATCGCGTGTATAGTCACCGCTCTGGCGGACCGGAAGATCCTGGCCCAGGCGGACCGCGACTTCCGCCTCGAATTTCATGCCCGGACGCCAGGAAATCGACGCGCCTGAAACGGCCTCAAAATAAGGATGCAAGGGCGCGAGGACAGGCTCACCCGAGGGCGACATGGCGACCTTCCATGCGTGTGTCGAGATGCGCTCTTCGGCGGCAAGAAAATTCTGCGCATCCATCGCTTCGCGTAAAGTCGCGGGCAATGCGAAATCCGCCGTCGGCGCTTTTTCGCCTGCCTTTTCAAGGCCACTCAATCGCGCGGCCAGCGCCCGCGGATCGAAACCCTCGCCGGATGAAACTGTCATGTCGTACTTTCCTCACCTAGTATGAAAGGCGCTTCAACTCTACCGGCATTCATAGATGGCGCAAAGAGGCGATCCGGAAAGAGTCTTATGCTAGCGCGGCGTACCAGCATCGCCGATACTCCGGCAAGTGAAAGATCTCGCGCGGAGGAAAATGCTTCTCTTTACCTGTCATCGGAGCAATTCCGGTGAGAAGTGCGGCACCTGCGCTCGTGCCCGTCGAGCCGGGAACGGCGAACACATCCCGGCCGGTGAGCGCAGCGACCACATCGAGATAGGTCTCATTCAGCGAAAACGGCCCCTCGACGACAACGGGACCGCCGGCGCCGATCAAGCCCAGGCACGCTTCGGTCATCAGCGCCAGATAGAGGCAAACCGCCGCGTAATGTTCGCCAGCGCTCGCCGCTTCGGCGTTGACCCAGCGCCGCTCCTTGCCTTGGAATGGACCGGACCCGGGCGCCACATTCGGCAAGAGCATCATGCTTTTTTCGATGACATCAGGCATGGCCGCGACCGCGTCCTCGATAGACACGGGCCCGATCTTGGCCGACAGGATTTCAAATTCGCGACCGCCCATGAAGCGCGACGACGGGACCGCCCGACCGTAGGCATCGACATTGGCAAGCGTATCGCGCTTCGGATCGAGATGGTCGAGATCGCCACCCACGCCGAAGTTGACCACCCACGTGCCTGTCGAGACGACAGCAAACGGGGCTTGCCGACTGACCAAATGCGGCAGCAGCGAAGCGTTGGAATCGTGGATGCCGCAATAGACGGGAACTGGTTTTGAGAGGCCGATCTCTTCCGAGATCTCAGGGAGCACCGGGCCGAGCGCGTCGAAGGCCGAGCGGATCGGCGCCATCAGCGGTCTTATATCAAGCGTGTCGACGAGGCTGGAGTAGCTCGATTCGCGCGGGTTCCACAGATCCGTATGACAACCGAGCGATGTTACCTCGTTGGCCGCGATACCAGTCAGCCGCGCCGCCCAGTATTGGGCGTAGGTGACGATGGTGGCGACATTGGCGAACGCCGCCGGAAAGGCCGACTGCTGATAGTGCAGCTGCGCTCCGATGTTCAGGCCCATCGACTGGCGCGGCGAATAGGTTTCGTCGAATGATGGGCGCAGCGCCGTATAGGCGTCGATAATCTCGCGTGGATATTCTTGCTCATAATCGAGCACCGGCATGGCGAGCGTACCATCCGCAGCAAGCAGAGCGGCGCTGGCACCATGCGTGGTGATCGAGATCGCATCGAAACCGGGCGACACGGCAAATTGCTTCAGCGCGTCGAGCGCAAAGGCCCACAGCGCCTCCACATCGTAATGCGGATAGAGACCGGATTTGACCACCACGTTCGGCGTCTTGACGACCGCAACCTCAGCGCCGGTGGCGCTGTCGAGCACAACGACCTTGGCATTCGTTTTGCCGATATCGAGAACCGCGACGCGGGCGTAGATCTGACTTGATGTCATGGCATATGAAAGACGGTGACGAGGTCGGTCTGGACAGGCGAATTATCCGGATTGGTGGCCATGATATCGCGCATATGCGCCCACCACCGCTTCATCACCGGGTGGTCTGGCAGGCTCGACAGGGTGTTGTCGCTGGTGCGCGTCAACACGCCGAACAGCGTGTTCGTCTCGCGGTCGAGATGGATCGAGTAATCGCTGGCGCCGGACTGGTGCAGCAGCTCGACCAGTTCCGGCCAGATTTCGTCGTGGCGCTTGATGTACTCGGCTTCCATGCCGGGATTGAGCGTCATCTTGAAGGCGTGTATTTCCAGCGTCATTTCGGACTCATGGCTTTGATGCGGCGAGCGATGATCGGGATCGCGATGGTGATGATCAGCAGCAGGCCGATGAAGATCGACATGACGATGCCGGGAACGTTGAGCAGGCCAAGGCCGAAGGTGACGAGGCCCATGACGAAGGCGGCGATGACGACGCCACCGATCTTGCCGGAACCGCCGAGGATCGAAACGCCGCCGAGAACGACCATGGTCACAACCTCGAGCTCCCAGCCCTGCGCGATCGACGGGCGCGTCGAGCCAAGCCGCGAGGTCAGGCAGACCGAGGCGATGCCGCTCATCACGCCCGTCAGCATGAAGAGGATGAACTTCACTCTCTCGACGGGGATGCCGGAAAAGCGCGCGGCGAAATCGTTGTTGCCGATCGTGTAAACTTGGCGGCCGAAATTGGTAGCGTGCAGCAGGATGGCGAACAGGATCGCCAACACGATGAAGAGCACGAACTCGAAGGAGAAGACCCAGACGACATATCCCTGGCCAAAGAAGGCGAATTCCTCGGGATAGTTGCCGTAGGCCTGATCGCCCAGCACGATATAGGAGATACCGCGAAACAGGCTCATCGTGCCGATGGTGACGACGATGGACGGCAGTTTCATCACGGAGACGAGGAAGCCGTTGAACATCCCGCAGAGCAGGCCAACGCCGACGCCGATGGCGACAAGACCCGGCGCACCGACACCCGCCTGCGCCGCGGCCCCCATGGCGGTCGAGGCCAGCGCGATGATGGCGGCAACCGACAGGTCAATCTCGCCGGATATGACGAGCAGCGCCATGGCAAACGCGATCATCGCTTTCTCGGTAAAGTTGAAGGTCGCGTCCGAGAGGTTCCAGGCGTCGAGGAAGTAGGGCGATGCCAGCGAATTGAAGATGAAGATAACGACGGCCACGCCGAAGAGCAGTACTTCCCAGCTGGACATGATCCGCTTGAATGGCGTTCCCAGGCGATCCGGGATGACCCGTTTGTCGGTGGGCGTGGAAACGACGGTGCTCATGCTGCCACCTCTGCTGGAGTTTCCGCGGCGGCCTTGTCGCGCAAGATGATGCGGCCGCGATTGCGCTCGCGCCTTGCGTTGAAGACGACTGCGAGAATGATGACGGTGCCCGAGATCGCCATCTGCGTGAAGGGCGAGATGCCGATGACGGGAAGGGCGTTCTTGATGACGCCGAGGAAAAGCGCGCCGAGCACGGTGCCAAGCACCGATCCGACGCCGCCGGCGATCGATATGCCGCCGATGACGCAGGCAGCCACGCTATCGAGCTCGAAGCCGTTGGCGATATCGACATAGGCGACCGCATAGCGCGACACCCAGAGGTAGCTCGCAAGACCGGCAAGCGCGCCCGACAGAACGAAGGCAAGGAACTTGGTCCAGCCGACATCGATACCGGCATAGACCGCCGCTGTCGGATTGCCGCCGGCGGCATAGGTAGAGCGGCCGAACTGGGTGTATCTCAGTACGATATAGATCAGCGCGACGATGATGATCGCGGCCCAGCTCAGCACCGGCATGCCGAGAACGACGGTGCGGGGAACGTTGAGGAAGGTCGGCGTCATCTGATGCGCATTGACCCACTCGCCGCCGGAGAGCACGAATGCCATGCCGCGATAGATGGTGAGCGTTCCCAATGTGACGACGATCGGCGGGATCTCGAGTGCCCAGACGAGGAAGCCATTGATGGCGCCGAGGCAGGCGCCAATGAGGATCGCGGCGAGGATCAGGACGATCAGCGGCAGATCCGGATGCGCGGCGTTCAGCATCGCAATCGCCATGCCGGTGAAGGCGAGGTTGGCGGCAACGGACAGGTCGATCGACTTCGTCAGGATAACCGTCATCTGCGCCAGCGCCAGGATGATCAGGATCGACGTGTCGTTGAAGATGCCGGCAAGGTTTCCAGGCGTTGCAAAGCCGTCAGCGCGGCTCGAAAAGGCGGCGATCATCACCGCGATGATGATGAAAAGCAGCGTTTCGCGTTTTCTCAAGAGTCTGGACATCAGCTATCCTCAAGCGTTACCGGTGGCAGCGCGCACCAGCGTTTCCGGCGTCAGGTCCTTGCGCTCGAAAAGGCCGGCCGACAGGCCCTCCTTCATGACAAGCACCCGATCGGACATTCCGATGATCTCCGGCAGCTCCGATGAGATCATGATGATGGAGAGGCCCTCGGCGGCGAGCTCGCTGATAAAGCCGTGCACGGCCGCCTTCGAGCCGATGTCGATGCCCTTGGTCGGTTCGTCGAGAATGATGACCTTGGGCATAGTCGCCAGCCATTTGCCGATGACCACCTTCTGCTGGTTGCCGCCGGACAGAGTTCCAACTGGAACCGAGAGTGCCGCCGCGCGCAGATCGAGCCGCTCGGCATACTTGCGCGCCAGCGCGAATTCATTGGCCGCCTTCAGGAAGCCTTTGCGCGAGGTGCGCCCCAGCGATGGCAGCGTCATGTTCTGGTAGATCGGCATCGGCAACGCCAGGCCGTGGCGGCCGCGCTCTTCCGGTACATAGACGATGCCCGCCCTGATCGCATCGAGCGGCGAGTTGATGCTGATCTCCCGGCCATCAAGCGTGAGCTTACCCGACAACGGCTTGGTGATGCCGAACAGGGACTGACAGAGTTCGGAACGGCCGGCGCCGATCAGGCCGTAAATGCCGAGAATTTCGCCCTTGCGAAGCGTCAGCGAGATATCGCGGAACTCTGTCTGGTGACAGTATTTCTCGACCTGCATCACCGGTCCGCCGATCGCGACGTCGATCTTCGGGAACGCGTTCTCGACGTCGCGGCCGACCATCATGCGAACGATCTCGTCCTGCGGTGTGGCCTTCAAATTACCGTGGCCGACGGCGCGCCCGTCACGGAAGACAGCGAAGTTGTCAGCGATCTCGTAAAGCTCGTCGAACTTGTGGCTGATGAAAAGGATGGCTTTGCCCTGCGCCTTCAGGCCTTCGACGATACGGAAGAGATCGTCGATCTCCTTGCGCGACAGGGCGGCGGTCGGCTCATCCATGATGACGATGCGGGCCTCGATCGATAGTGCGCGCGAGATGGCCACGAGGTGGCGTTGCGCGATCGAGAGGTCCTTCAGACGGATCGTCGGATCGATATTGCTTTCAAGCGAGGTGAGCAGCGCCTTGGCGCGGCTGTTCATCAACTTCCAGTCGATGGTGCGCAAACGCGTGCGTGGCGCATGGCCGAGGAAGATGTTTTCGGCAACCGTCAGCTCGTCGAAGAGCACGGTTTCCTGATGGATCGCGGTGACGCCAGCATCGATCGCTGCCTGCGCATTGGCAAACGTCGTCGGCTTACCATCGATGAGGATTTCGCCTTCGTTCGGACGGTAGATGCCGGTCAGGATCTTGACGAGCGTGGACTTGCCTGCACCGTTTTCGCCGA
>NZ_DDHH01000033.1:1370-1748 GCF_002338015.1 Rhizobium sp. UBA1881 | reverse complement strand
TGCCTGCACCGTTTTCGCCGATGAGCGCGGTTACCTTGCCTGGGTAGAGCGCGATGCTGACGTTATCGAGCGCCTTCACGCCAGGGAAGATCTGGGAGATGCCACGCATCTCGAGAATTGCGGGTACGTCGTTCGTCGCGACGCTAGCAACAGGTTGTTGAAGGGCGTTGTTCATCAGCGCTTACCAGTGTTCATTGGGAAGGGCCCGGCGGCAATACCGCCGGGTTTTGTCTGTCCGCGAAAGGCTTAGAAAACCTTCGAGAACTGATCGATGTTCGACGCATTGTAGATGAACGGATCGGCCATTGCGGCTTCGCCCTTGTCGTCCACCTTGATCTTGCCCATGCGGCCGGCTTCGATTTCGGTGCCCGGCGCTCC
>NZ_DDHH01000033.1:0-1230 GCF_002338015.1 Rhizobium sp. UBA1881 | reverse complement strand
GTCGCGTCACCCTTTACGAGGTGATAGGCGATCTGCGTTGCGGAGTAGCCGAGGTCGATCGGGTTCCAGATCGCGAATTCCTTCGTCGCACCCGACTTGATCGCACCGGCCATTTCGGACGGCAGGCCGAGACCCGTGACATAAACCTTGCCGACGAGACCCTTGTCTTCGACGACCTTGGAAGCGGCCAGAACGCCGACCGTCGTCGGAGCAACGATGACCTTGACGTTCGGGTTCGACTTCAGGAGGCCTTCGGCTTCGCGGTAAGACTTGTCGGAGAGGTCGTCGCCATAAACGGTGGTGACGAGGTTCAGACCGTCGAAGTCCTTCAGCTGCTTCTTCATCTGGTCAATCCAGATGTTCTGGTTCGTCGAGGTGGTGGTTGCAGACAGGATCGCGAAGTCACCCTTGCCGCCTTCGAGGTGATCCTTGACGAGCGTCAGGCACATCTTGCCGATCAGTTCGTTCGACGACGGGTTCAGCTGCAGGATACGGCCGTCCTTGTTGACACCGGAATCCCAGGAGATGACCTTGATGCCACGCTGCTTGGCCTTCTTTAGGGCCGGTACGACAGCGTCGGGGTCGTTGGCGGAGATCGCAATGGCGTCGACGCCCTGCGCGATCAGCGAGTTGATGACTTCGATCTGGCCTTCGGCCGTCGTCGAGGTCGGGCCGGTGTAGATCACTTCTACGCCGCCGAGTTCCTTGGCTGCTTCCTGTGCGCCCTTGTTGGCGGCTTCAAAGAAGCCGTTGCCGAGCGACTTGACCACGAGGCCAATCTTGACGTCCTTGGCGCTTGCTGCACCAGCCATCAATGCGACGGCAAAGGCGACGCCCACCGCCAGTGTCTTTGCGAGTTTCATGCTTTCTTCCTCCCACGTTGATTAACTTGACCACATCCTGCCGGCGCCGTTCAGGCAACCGACGAGGAATCCTCCTTTGCCTGCGAGACCACGCTCGCAACCACGAGCTTGACGCCCGCATCCTCGATCATCCGCACAGCCTCATCGGACACGCCCTCGTCCGTGATCACGGTCGTGACGCGATCGAGCCCGCATAAAATGAGGCTCGAGCGGCGATGAAACTTGCTGGAATCGACCATGACGATCAGCTCGTC
This sequence comes from Rhizobium sp. UBA1881, assembly GCF_002338015.1. Lineage (NCBI taxonomy): Bacteria > Pseudomonadati > Pseudomonadota > Alphaproteobacteria > Hyphomicrobiales > Rhizobiaceae > Rhizobium > Rhizobium sp. UBA1881. The sequence goes on along the minus strand of NZ_DDHH01000033.1, from coordinate 113 downwards.
AGCCTGATGCATCAACTTCTGCTCGCTCTGAATGATCTGCGCGTCCGCTTCCATGATGCCGAGCGGACCCACGCCCTGCGCACCGATGAAAAAGCGCCGCGCATAAGATCGGA
>NZ_DDHH01000118.1:14874-15087 GCF_002338015.1 Rhizobium sp. UBA1881 | reverse complement strand
GGGGCAGGGGCGGCTGCCTGGCGGTAGCTCGGCTGCGACGACGGGCGATAGCTCGGTGCCGCCGGTGCCCGCATCTGCTGGGCGGTGGAGCGCAGCGGTGCGCCATGGTTGGCGTTGCTGACGCGGAAGCGGGCGACGAGATGCTGCAGCGTCTGTGCCTCTTCGTTCAGCGTGACGCTGGCCGCGGTGGTCTCCTCGACCATGGCGGCGTTC
>NZ_DDHH01000118.1:689-14586 GCF_002338015.1 Rhizobium sp. UBA1881 | reverse complement strand
CGTCACCTGGTCCATCTGGTTCATGGCCTGGCTGACTTCCTTGAGGCCGATCGCCTGCTCGCTGGCCGATGCCGAGATTTCCCGGATCAGGCCATTGATGCGCATCACCTGCTCGGAGATGTTGTGCAGCGTGTCGCCGGCGCGGCCGACGAGATCGACGCCTTCCTTGACCTGGACGGCCGAGGTGTTGATGAGCGTCTTGATCTCCTTGGCGGCATTCGCCGAACGCTGGGCCAGTTCGCGCACTTCCTGGGCAACGACCGCAAAGCCCTTGCCCGCTTCACCCGCACGCGCGGCTTCGACACCGGCGTTCAGCGCCAGCAGGTTGGTCTGGAACGCGATCTCGTCGATGACGCCGATGATGCGCGAGACCTCGGTGGAGGACTGCTCGATCCCGTGCATCGAGGCGATCGCCTTGCGCACGACATCGCCGGAGCGTTCCGCATCCTCGCAGGCGTGGTTGACGTTGTCGGCGGCCGTGCGGGCATTGTCGGCGCTGGAATTGACCTGCGCGGTCAGCTCGTTCAGGGCCGCAGCCGTTTCTTCGAGGCTCGCCGCCTGCTGTTCCGTTCGCTTGGCCAGATCAGACGCGCTGCCGCTGATCTCGCTGGTGCCGGAGCCGATATTGACGACGCTGAGGTTCATCGTCGTGATGGTTTCTTCAAGGGCAGCCAGCGCCGCGTTGAAGTCCTGCTTCAGCTTGCCGTATTCGCCCGGGAATTCATCGGTAATGCGGTGGCTGAGATTGCCCTGCGACAGTTCCGACAGGCCGGCGCCGACGATGGACACGATGTGCCGCTGCAGCGATACCGACTGCTGGCGTTCGCTTTCCGAACGACCGCGTTCGTCTTCCGCTTCCTGGCGCTGGCTCTTGGCTTCTGCTTCGAGACGGCGGCTGTCGGCGAGCGCATGGCGGAAGCCTTCGAGCGCCTTGGCAACCGAGCCCGTTTCGTCCGAGCGATCCTGGCCGACGACCGGCTGCTCATAGCGGCCTTCGCTCAGCATCTTGACGCTGGCGACGAGGCCACCGAGCGGCTTCTGCACGAAGGCGCGGACGGCGAAGTAGAGCGCCAGCATGACGGCTGCCAGAACAACGATGCCTGCGACGATCATCATGAAGGTCTGGTCCTGCACCGGCGCGTTGATCGCGCTGTGCGGCACGTCGACGAGGATGACCCAGTTGGTGTTCACGTCAGGCAGCGCAAAGGGATAGACCACGCGGTCGAACTGCTCGCCGCCATCGATCGAGAGGTTCTTGACGACGGCAGGCGCAAGCGTCGAGAGGCCGGTCTTGACCGCATCGGCACCTTCACCCTCGTAGGGCTTCATCGCCAGATCCTTCGACGGCGCGACGATCCAGTTGCCGCCCTGCGAAAGCAGGGTCACGCGGCCGGTGCCGAAGGGATGCAGGCCGCCGAGCTTGTCGGCGAGCGACTTCAGCGAAATGTCGACGCCGCTGACGCCGATCATCTTGCCGCCGGACATGACCGGGTAGCCGATGGAGGTCATCGCGGTGTTTTCGCCGGTGGTGCTTTCAGCGTAAGGCGAGGAGATCGCGCCCTTCTTGCTGGCGGCGGCAAGGCTGTACCATTCGGCCTTGTAGTCCGATGCGAACACCGAGAACGTGAAGCCGCCATCCTTCTTCTTGGTCCAATAGGCGTTGAACGCGCCGTTCTTGTCCGAGCCGAGATCCGTGCGGCCGGCAAGCGACGGCGACTGGCCGTCGAACGCATTCGGTTCTTCGCCGAACCAGCTGCCGAAGGCGAACTGGTTGCGCTCGACATTGGCCTTCAGCATATCGACGATCGCCTTGCGATCCAGATACTTGCCTTCGTGGCCGCGGCCGATGACGCCGGCCATGGAGCGCGCGGCGCCCGCAAGTTCGCCGACCGAGGACGCGACTTCGTTGGCGATGGCCTTCGCCTCTAGATTGGCTTGATCCATGGTCAGCGTTTCCACGCGATCACGGGTTTCGCCGATGAGGAAGAAATTGGAGATCAGGAGAACCAGTGCGATCGCGCAGCCGGTGATCACAATGAGTTTGGCCGCAAGCGATTTCATGCGAAAGATGAACATGCATTCCTCGGGGGGATCAAGGATGGGCCAGGCGAAGCATCCGCCGGCACAAGAAGCGAGGGCGGCTACATCATGAAGCCGCCGTGGCGAGTGCCGCGTCCCCTTGGAGAGGGAGCCGGCGATCACGCGGAAGATCGCCGGAAACCTATTAAATTTAAGTGAAATGCGATGATAATTCGACCCATCGCAAGCAAACGCATCGCCGATGTCGTCGGCGGATAACGCCTATAGTTTGTTTGCGACGTCTTCGCGCGATGGAATGGACGGCTGGGCGCCTGCCTTGAGGCATGCGAGCGAGCCGGCAACGGCTGCGCGACGCAGCGCCTTCGCGAAATCCAGGCCCTCATCAAGGCTGGCGGCGAGATAGCCGCAGAAGGTGTCGCCCGCGCCAACCGTATCCACCGGCTCGATCTTCAACCCTTTCGCCCGCCACATAGCGCCGTCGCGGATCGCCACGACGCCGTCAGCCCCGAGCGTGACGATCAGTGTTTGCCCAGTCTCGGCGTTCAGGCGCTGCAACGCCATCTCCCGCTCCTCCGGCGTCATGTTTTCCTGCCCGGCCAGAAGCTCGAACTCGGTCTCGTTGGCGATGACGATATCGGCAAGGCGCCCGAGGCGCGCGGCATCGTCGATCAGCGGCGCGAGATTGAGAATGGTGGTCACGCCCTTGGCGCGCGCGGCAGCCAATGCCTGCTCGACTGCGGGAACCGGGATTTCGAGCTGCAGCATCAGCGTGTCGCCCTTGCTCATCGCGCCGACGGCCTGATCCGCATCCTGCGCGGTGACCGTACCGTTCGCGCCCGGCACGACGGCGATCATGTTCTCGCCGTCTCCGCCCACGAGTATGATCGCGGTTCCGGTCGGCTGGTCGGCGCGCTTGACGGACTGGAGATCCGTGCCGGCATCCTTGAGGAGCGCAAGCGCCTCGTCCGAAAAGCCATCATGACCGACGGCGCCCGCCATGGTCACGCTGCGGCCGGCGCGGCGCGCGGCCAGCGCCTGGTTGGCGCCCTTGCCGCCGGCGGCCGTCGAAAAGCCGTTGCCGGCCACCGTCTCGCCAGGCTTCGGAAGCCGTTGCGTCGTGGCGATGAGGTCCATGTTGATGGAGCCGAAAACGGTGATCATGCGAGGTGTCCTTCCCAATGCTTTTGTCGGGCGCGACACTGCCGAAGGCCTCACTCGTCGTCAACCACCCTTAGCTTGAGAAGCCCCGTTCTGCTCTCCACGGATTTCGACGCCGGCGCACTTTCATCCGGGACGCGGCTTGCGTCAGCACTCTCGAATTCCAGCGCCTCGATCTTGGCGCCGCGCTTGGTCAGCTTGTCGGCCGAGGTGACGATCATGTCGACGTCCTTCTGCGCCATGGCGAAATGCCCCTGCAGCTTACGCACGCGGTCGTCGAGGCGGCCGAGATCATCCATCAGATTGGCGACTTCGCCCTGAATGACATGCGCCTGCGCCTGCATCCGCTGATCCTTCAAGACAGCCTGGATGACCTGGATCGACAACATCAGCAGCGACGGCGAAACGATCACCACGCGGGCCCGATGCGCCTTCTGCACGATCGCCTCGAAATTCTCGTGAATTTCCGCGAAGATCGATTCCGACGGCACGAACAGGAAGGCGGTATCCTGCGTCTCCCCCTGGATCAGATACTTCTCCGCGATATCGCGGATATGGGTCTCCATGTCGCGCCGAAACTGCTGCGATGCGGCCTTGGCAAGCTCCGGCCCGCCCGCGTCGCGAATGGCGTTCCATGCCTCCAGCGGAAACTTGGCGTCGATGACGAGCGGCGGCGCGCCGTTGGGCATGCGGATCGTGCAATCCGGACGGGAGCCGTTGCTCAGCGTCTGCTGGAAGGCATAGGCGCCGATCGGCAGGCCATCGGCAACGATCGTTTCCATCCGCGATTGGCCAAAGGCGCCGCGCGTCTGCTTGTTGGACAGGATCGCCTGCAGCCCGACGACGTCCTTGGCGAGCGTCTGGATATTGTTCTGCGCCGCATCGATCACCGCCAGCCGCTCCTGCAGCTTCCTCAGGTTCTCATGCGTCGACTTGGTCTGCTCGGTGATGGTCGAGTTGACCCGCTGCGACATGCCGTCCAGGCGCTGGCTGATCGCCTGGTTGAGCTCGGACTGGCGCGAGCCGAACACCTCCGCCATCGCCGCCATCCGGCCCTGCATTTCCGATTGGATCCGCAACAGTTCCATCATCCGCGCATCCGCCTCGGCGGCACGCTCCAGCGCCTCTTCCGCCTGCTCGCGCCGCGCCTGGCCACCACGAACGAGCAAGGCGAGCATCAAGACGATCACGATAGCCAGTGCCGCGCCGGCAAGGGCGAGCGACATGGGGCTGAGGCCGGAAAGGGTGGCGGAAAACGAGTCGGTGCTGGTTGTCATTTCAGCACCATAGCAAAGTCGCGCAGCTTTTCCAGATCAAAACGTGAACATCGTAAATGGTCTTGCCGGCGATACCCGAGCTTCACATTCGAGCGCTAGCTAAGAAATAACCGCATAATTTAACGCTTGCGAAACTATATTCGGCAAAAGCTGCGCGAAAATTGCCCTTCGTCAAATGAAAAAGCAGAAATATATTATGAGCAGCCAGCAGCCTGAAAACGGTCTCAAGCAACGCCTCGATTTCATCGAACTGGACGACAACGCGCGGCAATCGCTGCGCCAGATGCGCCCGGCGATTTCGGAGCTCTTGAGCGGCGCGCTCGAACGATTCTACGGAAAGCTGGCGCGCACGCCCTCGGTCGCGAGCTTCTTCTCCGACAAGTCGCATATGAACAGTGCCAAGACCCGGCAGGAAGCCCATTGGGCCAATCTCGCCGGCGGCAATTTCGACGAAGCCTACGTCAAGGGCGTTGTCGCGGTCGGCAAGACGCATGCGCGCATCGGCCTCGAGCCGCGCTGGTACATCGGCGGCTACGCGCTTCTGATGAGCGATCTGATCAAGGGGCTGATGGCCAAGGAATGGCCGTCGCGCTTCGGTCGCGGCCAGGGCAAGCTGCTCGGCGAAAAGCTCACCGCCGTCGTCAAGGCGGCGATGCTCGATATGGATTATTCGATCTCGGTCTATCTGGAAGCGCTGGAAGAAAAGCGGCTGAAGCTTGAAGAGGAACGCCACAAGGCGGAAGCCGACCAGGCAATGGCGCTGAGCCATCTTCGCCGCGGTCTGGAAGCGCTGTCGCGGGGTGATCTCGAAGCCACCTTGCCGGCTGACCTGCCGGGCAACTTCAAGGATATGGGCGACGACTACAATCGCGCTGTCGCGGCCCTTCGCGCCTCCTTCGCATCCGTTCGCGCCACATCCGGCGAAATCCTGCGCGGCACCGATGTGATCGCCAAGGGTTCCGACGATCTGGCGCTGCGCACCGCCCAGCAGGCCGCCGGCGTCGAGGAAAGCTCGGCCGCCCTGCAGCAGCTCTCCGTCAGCGTCGGCCAGACGGCATCGAACGCCGAAAAGGCGTCGGCCGCGGTGCGCGAAACGCAGCAGAAGGCCAAGAACTCCGGGGAACTGGTCACCAGCGCCGTCTCCGCCATGGCCGGCATCGAACGCTCGTCGAGCGAGATCACCAAGATCATCGGCGTTATCGACGATATTGCTTTCCAGACCAATCTTCTCGCGCTGAACGCCGGCGTTGAAGCAGCCCGCGCCGGCGAAGCCGGAAAGGGTTTTGCCGTCGTCGCCCAGGAAGTCCGCCAACTGGCACAGCGCTCGGCCGATGCCGCCAAGGAGATCAAGAAGCTGATCTCCGAGAGCTCCGCGCAGGTGAACCAGGGCGTCGATATCGTCAGCAGCACCGGCGAATCGCTCAGCGACATGATCAACCGCATCGACAATATCAGCAGCTTCGTTGCCGATATCGCCGCGGCCGCCCGCGATCAGGCGACCGGCGTCAACGAGGTCAGCGTCGCCATCCGCAACATGGACACCATCACCCAGCAGAATTCGGGCATGGTGGAGCGCACCTCGTCGGAAACCCGGCGCCTGCGCAATGAGGTGGAAGGCCTGGTCGGCCTGCTCGAGCGGTTCCGCACCGACAGCGCCAGCCACGCCGGCTATCAGGCCTCGCGCCGCGCCGCCTGAGGCAAAAGCGTCGAAATTGCGAAGGCGGCGTAAAAAAGCGCCGCCTCCGGCTATCGGATAATTCCATCCCGCAAAAAGATGGGTTATGGGGAACGCCATGACCATCAAGCCACTCATCATTCTTCCCGATCCGCTGCTCCGTCAGGTTTCCAAGCCGATCGAGCGCGTCGACAGCGATCTCCAGCGTCTCGCCGACGACATGCTGGAGACCATGTACGATGCTCCTGGCATCGGGCTGGCCGCCATCCAGATCGGCGTTGCCCGCCGCATGCTCGTCATCGACGTTGCGCGCGAGGGCGAGGAAAAGCAGCCGCTCGTCTTCATCAACCCCGAAATCGTCTCTTCCTCCGACGAGCGCTCGGTCTATGAAGAGGGCTGCCTCTCGATCCCGGATTACTATGCCGAGGTCGAACGCCCGGCGACCGTCGGCGTCAAGTATCTCGACCGCGACGGCAAGGAGCAGACGATGGAAGCCGACAGCCTGCTCGCCACCTGCCTGCAGCACGAGATCGACCACCTGAACGGCGTGCTCTTCATCGACCACATCTCCCGTCTGAAGCGCGAGATGGTCATCAAGAAGTTCACCAAGGCCGCCAAGACCACCAAGGCGCTCTGAGCGCCAGGTTGAAAATGCTGCCCGGCCCTTCTATGATATCAGTGATATCAAATAGGAGGTACCGATATGGGTGATCTTCTGATCCGCAATATTTCGGACGCGTTGAAGCGTGATATTTCCGTGCGCGCCGAGAAGAACGGGAATAGCCTTTCCGATGAGGCGAAGAACCTCCTGCAGAAGGCCATAGTCGATGTCTCGGGCGCCGATACGCCGACGCGGTCGGCTCTCGATGGATTTCGCGATATATTTTCGCCGCTGACCGATGACGAGCGGGAAGAATTTGCGAAGATCATGGATGACATCGAGGCAGAGCGGAAGAAGGATTTTGGCCGGCCGCTCGAGGGCTTCGATTGATCGTTCTCGACACCAACGTAATTTCGGAAGTTATAAAGCCGGGATGCGATCCACGGGTGCTCGCGTGGACTGCCGTTCAGGCCGAAGATCGGCTGTATCTCTGTGATACGGTGCTGATGGAACAATCATACGGAGCCGAGCGCGTTTGGCTTCGTGACAAATCCCGCCGCTACTATGACTCCCTCGACAGGCTGCTGGTTGCCTATAGCGGTCGGATACTTTCATGCGACCGCTCTGCGGCAATTGAGACAGGCAAAGTCCTCGCCCGTCGCGAATCCGTCGGCCGGCCGATCTCGGTGCAGGATGCCATGATCGCCGCCATCTGCCTCATCCACAGCGCCACGCTTGCGACGCGCAACACAAAAGACTTCGAAGGGCTTGATCTCAAGCTCGTAAACCCGTTTGAAGGCGGCTGATCTTCAAGATTGGCCCCGAGCCAGGAATTGGCGGCATAGAATGTCTCTTCGCATCATCTTCATGGGTACGCCCGACTTCTCCGTCCCGACGCTGCGCGCGTTGGTCGACGCCGGCCACACGATCCTGGCGGTCTATACGCAGCCGCCGCGTCCCGGCGGGCGTCGCGGGCTCGATCTGCAGAAGTCGCCGGTGCATCAGGCGGCCGAACTCCTGGGCCTGCCCGTCTTCACGCCCGTCAATTTCAAGGATCCGGAAGAGCGCGAGCGCTTCGCAGCCCACAAGGCCGATGTCGCCGTCGTCGTCGCCTACGGGCTCTTGCTCCCCGAAGCGATCCTCAACGGCACGCGATATGGCTGCTACAACGGCCACGCCTCGCTGCTGCCGCGCTGGCGCGGCGCAGCCCCCATCCAGCGCGCGATCATGGCCGGAGACGAGAAGACCGGCATGATGGTGATGAAGATGGACAAGGGGCTGGACACCGGCGCCGTCGCTATCACCAGCGAAGTCGCGATCGGCGAAAACATGACGGCTGGCGAGCTCCACGACAGGCTGATGCTTGCTGGCGCCAAGGCGATGGCCGAGGCCATGGTCAAGCTCGAGATGGGCGACCTGCCGCTGACGCCGCAGCCCGAGGACGGCGTGCTCTACGCATCGAAGATCGACAAGGCCGAAACGCGCATCGATTTCTCGCGCGATGCCGCCGACGTCCACAACCACATTCGCGGCCTGGCCCCGTTCCCGGGCGCCTGGTTCGAGCTCGAAATCTCAGGCAAGCCGGAGCGCGTCAAGGTGCTGGGCTCCGAGCGAGCCGAGGGATCGGGTGTTGCGGGTGAATTGCTGAGCGATGATCTCGTCATTGCCTGCGGCACCGGCGCCGTGAGATTGACGAAGCTGCAAAAGGCCGGCGGCAAGCCGTTGGCTGCGGCCGACTTCCTGCGCGGCACGCCGCTTGCCAAGGGCACGAGGCTCGCCTGATGTTCCGCTATCGCATGATCGTCGAATATGACGGCTCGCAATATGTCGGCTGGCAGCGGCAGGACAATGGTCCCTCGGTGCAGGGCGCGATCGAGAAGGCCATCCTGTCGGCGAGCGGCGAGGTCGTCTCAATCCGAGGCGCCGGCCGCACCGATTCCGGCGTCCATGCCATGGGCCAGGTCGTCCATGCCGATCTCTCGAAGGAGTGGTCGCCCTTCAAGCTGCAGAACGCGCTCAACGCGCATCTGAGGCTCGCTGGAGAACGCGTCGCGATCCTCGATGTCGAGAGTGCCAGCGAGTTCTTCGACGCACGCTTCTCGGCGCTGCGCCGTCACTATCTCTACCGCATCATCAGCCGCCGTGCGCCGCTGGCGCTGGAGGCGGGCAAGGCCTGGTTCGTGGCGAAGACGCTCGATCACGAAGTCATGCACGCCGCCGCCCAGACGCTGGTCGGCAAGCACGACTTCACCACCTTCCGCTCGGCTCATTGCCAGGCAAACAGCCCGGTGCGCACGCTCGATCGTCTGGATGTCACCCGCACCGGCGACCTCATCGAAATCCGAGCCACCGCCCAGAGCTTCCTGCACAACCAGATCCGCTCCTTCGCGGGCACGCTGAAGCTTGCGGGCGAGGGGCGCTGGACGCCGGATGATGTCCGCGCGGCGCTGGAGGCGAGGGATCGCAAGGCCTGCGGCCCCGTCGCCCCGCCCGACGGTCTTTATTTCATGCAGGTCGATTATCCCGACGTGATGGTCGACCGCCGCAAAGAAACGGAAACAGCCGATGCCGACGACGATCTATCATAACCCCGCTTGCGGCACCTCGCGCAACACGCTGGCCATGATCTGCCAGTCGGGCGAGGAACCCCTGATCGTCGAATATCTGAAGACCCCGCCAAGCCGCGAGACCCTGGTCGCGCTGATCGCCGAAATGGGCATCCCCGTCCGCGCGCTGCTACGAGAGAAGGGCACGCCTTATGACGACCTCGGCCTTGCCGATCCTGATCTCAGCGACGAACATCTCCTCGACGCCATGCTCGCCCATCCGATCCTCATCAACCGCCCCATCGTCCAGACCACCAAAGGCACCCGCCTCTGCCGCCCGTCCGAAGTGGTGTTGGAGATATTGGAGAACCCGATCGGCGTCTTCACCAAGGAAGACGGCGAGGTCGTCGGCAGCAGCTAGACCACGCAGTTAGCTTGAAATAGTGCGTATCATGCACTATTCTCGTGGTCGTCAACAGAGATCGCAACAGGACAGCGATGCCGACCCTCGTGACGATCGGCAACATCAAGGTGCGAGTGTTCGCGGATGATCACAATCCGCCGCATTTCCATGTGTTGACGCCGGATCACGAGGCATTGGTCGCGATCTCCGATTTCACTGTGCTGCGCGGTTCTATCGATCGTCGCAGCTATGAGATCGCCGTGAAATGGGCGTCTGAAAACAGGGAGCGTCTGGAACATGAGTGGCAACGTCTCAACGCGCGATGACATGATTGTTGTCGGTGAACCGCTCCCGAGGATAGCGGCGGTCGAGCCGCTCGACGCGCGCAATGTCAGGATAGACTGGGCATCGGGAGAAACGGTCGTTCTCGATCTCGCTCCCGCCTTGCAGAGCCGACGCATCTACATTCCGCTGCGCGCCGACGATACGCTTTTCAGCCGCGTGTCCGTCAACGAGGATGGCGATGGCATCGAATGGCCGGGCGAGGATCTGGAGTTTTCCGCCGCGTGGCTCGCCAGCCTTCCGCCGATCGAGTTCTCGAATGCGGACTTTCGGGCGGCGATGGATGAGCTCGGCAACAGCCTGGATGGCATGGCGGCGGCGTTGCAGATTTCGAGGCGGCTGGTCGCGGACTACCGCAAGGATAAGCCGATCCCGCGCCACATCGCTTTCGCCACACGTTACATGCTCGAGTATCGGCTCAAGCACGCGATCTAGACCGGATAAATCCCTAAAAACCGCTGCATGAATTCCGACAGCATCAGCGCCGGAACGAAGAGAACCAGCGTCATCGCGCCGATCAAGAGCCCGTTGCCGTTGAAGATCATTCGCAAAATTCGCGCGATGGCGAAGACCTGGGCCAGCATGAAGGCAAGCAGCAGCAGCGAGACGATGCCGATCGTGCCGGGCAGGAAGAACACCAGCGCCAGCAGCAAGCCGTTGATATAGGAGAGCGGCACGCCCAGCCAGTTGACGCTGACGACGACGGCCGAGAAGCGCTCGCCCTTCTTCATGGCGAGCAAGAGCAGGCCCGCCAGCACCAGCGGCACGAACCAATTCGCCGCCTCGACAAGGCCCAGCCTGAAGTAGAAGACCAGACCGACATCGGTGTGCGGCGGCATGGTGCGCAGGAAGGATTCGCGCCACCAGAGCCAGGAAATCCCCATTGGCGGCAGGCACCAGACGAAGGCCCAGAAGGAGCGGTTGACGCCGCGATCCGACATGTCGAGAAACCGGAAGCCGGCCGGATCCATTCGGATCAGCAACCAGAGGCCGGCCAGATAATACTGGACTTCCCTAAACCCCGGCATTCTCGAACCAGCGCGCGATAAAGGTTTCGTAGACGACCGTCAGCCGCTCGAGGTCTTCAACCGCGACGCGTTCGTCGACCATGTGCATGGTCTGCCCGACGAGGCCGAACTCGACGACGGGGCAGTAATCCTTGATGAAGCGCGCATCCGAGGTGCCGCCCGTGGTCGACAGCTTGGGCGATTGGCCGGTCACGCTTTCGATGGCCGATGACAGCGAGGCGATCAATGCGTTGTTGCGGGTGAGGAAGACGTGGCTCGGGCGCTCGGCCCAGACGATATCGTATTTGAACGGCGCGCGGCCGGGCCTCAGCACACCCTCGCTGGCGGCGGCGTCGAGGCGGCGGATGATTTCCTGCTGCAGCGTCTCGGCAGTCCAGGTGTCGTTGAAGCGAATGTTGAAGCTCGCCGTCGCCTTGGCTGGCACGACGTTGGTCGCCGGATTGCCGACGTCGACGGTCGTCACTTCGAGATTGGACGGCTGGAAGTTCTCGGTGCCGGCATCGAAGGGCGGGTGCATCAGCGCCTGCGTTAGCTGCAGGATCCCGCGCACGGCGTTGTCTGCCAGGTCAGGATAGGCGGCATGGCCCTGCACGCCATGGGCGGTGATCTTGCCCGACAGCGAGCCGCGGCGACCGATCTTGATCATCTCGCCCAGCGTGTTCGGGTTGGTCGGCTCGCCGACAAGGCAGGCGTCCCAGCGCTCGCCACGCTCGGCTGCCCATTGCAGCAGCTTGATCGTGCCGTTGACAGCGGGGCCTTCCTCGTCGCCCGTGATCAGGAACGAGACGGAGCCCTTTGGCGCACCGTGCTTTTCGATATGGCGGGCGATGGCAGCCACGAAGCAGGCGACGCCGCCCTTCATGTCGACAGCGCCGCGACCGAAGAGTTCGCCGCCCGCGATCTCGGCGGCAAAGGGCGGGTGCGTCCATGCGCCTTCGTCGCCAACGGGCACCACATCGGTATGGCCGGCAAACATCAGGTGCGGGCCGTCATTGCCGAGCCGGGCATAAAGGTTCTCGATATCCGGCGTGCCGGGCTCCGTCGCCTTCACCTTGTCGACCTTGAAGCCGAGCGGCGACAGCATCGCCTCCAGCGCCGAAAGCGCGCCGCCCTCGGCGGGCGTAACGGATGGGCAGCGGATCAGGGTCTGGAGATTGGCAACGGGATCGGTAGCGGTCATGACAGTGGAACTATCCGGCGGTAATGGCAAAGAAAAGGCAAGGGAGAGTTGCATCAGGCGAAATGCGCCGTTCGCTTACGGCAGCCTGATATCGGGCAGGAAAATGGTGCGGTGCCGCGCACGAATTCTGTCACGCGCGGCACCGAATAGAAGCTGAATTAGTCGCGCAGCAGTTCGTTGATGCCGGTCTTCGAGCGGGTCTTCTCATCGACCGTCTTGACGATCACGGCGCAGTAGAGGTGCGGCGCGGCAAGGCCGTTCGGCATGGTGGCGTTGCCCGATGGCATGGAGCCGGCGACGACGACGGAGTAGGGCGGTACTTCGCCGTAGAAGACTTCGCCGGTGGCGCGGTTGACGATCTTCGTCGACTTGCCGATGTAGACGCCCATGCCGAGAACCGAGCCCTCGCGGATGATGCAGCCTTCGACGACTTCCGAGCGGGCGCCGATGAAACAATTGTCCTCGATGATGGTCGGGCCGGCCTGCATCGGCTCGAGCACGCCGCCGATGCCGACGCCGCCCGAGAGATGCACGTGCTTGCCGATCTGTGCGCAGGAGCCGACCGTCGCCCAGGTATCGACCATCGTGCCCTCGTCGACGAACGCGCCGAGGTTGACGAAGGACGGCATCAGCACGACGTTCTTGCCGATATGGGCCGAGCGGCGCACGACGCAGTTCGGCACGGCGCGGAAGCCGGCGGCGCGGTATTCGTTCTCACCCCAGTTCTCGAACTTGGACGGCACCTTGTCCCACCATGTCGAGTTGCCGGAGCCGCCCTTGACGACTTCCATGTCGTTCAGGCGGAAGGAGAGGAGAACGGCCTTCTTCAGCCACTGGTTCACCTTCCACGCGCCATCGGCGCCGCGTTCGGCAACGCGCACCTTGCCGCCGTCGAGAAGCTCGAGCGCGGTTTCAACCGCGTCGCGTACTTCGCCCTTGGTCGAGGTGTTGACGCTGTCGCGGTTGTCGAAGGCGGCTTCGAGTGTCTTTTCGAGGGCGGAGAGGTCGGTGGCGCTCATGAGAATTCCTTAAACTTCGATCTTTATCGTTGGAGGCGGAGGCCTCCGGGAATTGTGATTGGCGGGATGCGATCTGCTCTATCGCATGCAGGGCTAAAATGGAATGATTTTTCGGGACCGGTTGGCTCCCGATCACTGCTACAAAACGACATACCGGCTGCACTGCCGGCAGGACTGAAAGGCATTGGAATGGCAAAGGCGAAAAACGGCAGACTGCGGCGCAAGGACGGCGTCTGGGATCCGTTGAAATCAAGCGAGACAGACAAGCAGCGCGCCGAAGCCGTGCCGAAAACGCCGCAGACCCTGTCGCCGGCCTATCGCCTTGCTTATGCCGACGAGGACTTCCTGTGCCGCGAGGAATTGCGGCCGATCCGCCTGCAGCTGGAGCTGATGAAGCCGGAAATGCTGCTCACCGAGCGCGGCATCAAATCGACAGTCGTGATGTTCGGCGGCGCCCGCATTCCCGCACCCGGCCAGAGTGCCTGGGCGGCCCGCAACGACACGCAGCGCGCCAATCTGGAAGCGGCCTCCGTCTATTATGACGAGGCGCGCAAATTCGCCCGCCTTTGCTCGAAATACGCGGCCGGCTTCGATTTCCACGAATATGTCGTCGTCACCGGCGGCGGCC
>NZ_DDHH01000118.1:0-495 GCF_002338015.1 Rhizobium sp. UBA1881 | reverse complement strand
CGTCGTCACCGGCGGCGGCCCGGGTGTGATGGAGGCAGGCAACCGGGGTGCTGCAGACGAGGGGGCGCCCTCGATCGGCCTCAACATCGTGCTGCCGCACGAGCAGGCGCCGAATGTCTACGTGACGCCGGAGCTCAGCTTCAACTTCCACTACTTCGCCATCCGCAAGATGCATTTCATGGTGCGCGCCAAGGCAATCGCCGTCTTCCCCGGCGGCTTCGGCACGATGGACGAATTCTTCGAATGCCTGACGCTGATCCAGACCGGCCGCATGGAAAAGATGCCGCTCATCCTCTTCGGTGAAAAATTCTGGAAGAGCATCATCAATTTCGAAGCGCTCGCCGAATTCGGCACGATCGCGCCCGATGACGTCGACCTGATCAGCTTCGTCGACACCGCCGACGCGGCCTGGAAGATCATCCAGGAATTCTACGAACACCCGGAATAGGGGGCGCTCAGGTGGCGTCGCCTGCCTTCTTCGGCCGGCCGCCCTTG
>NZ_DDHH01000153.1:0-23595 GCF_002338015.1 Rhizobium sp. UBA1881 | reverse complement strand
ACGGAAACCTGCCTGAAGATCAACGGTTACGTTCGTTTCCAGGTTGATGCTGGCCGTAACGTAGGCGCTGACGCCCTCGGCAACGGTTCGGACTGGGATTCGTTCACCCGCGGTCAGGTTCAGTTCACCGCTAAGAGCGACACCGAGTACGGTCCGCTGACCGGCGTTATCGTTCTGCAGACGGACGCTGACAATGCGTCGAACCAGTCTTCTTACCTGGACTCGGCTTACATCGACATCGCTGGCTTCCGCGCTGGTCTGTTCTACAGCTGGTGGGACGATGGTCTGTCTGGCGAAACCGACTCGCTTGCTTCTGGCCCGACCCTGCACAACTCCATTCGTTACCAGTATGAGTCTGGCGACTTCTACGCCGGTATCTCGGTTGACGAACTGGAAGACAGCCTGCACCTCGGTGAATCGCCGAACAACGTTGGTATCGCTGCTGGTATCGGTGGCAAGGCCGGCGCATTCAGCTACCAGCTGATCGGCGGCTACGACACGGACACTGAAGAAGGTGCTGTTCGTGGTATGGCAACGGTTGCCATCGGTCCGGGCACGCTCGGCCTCGCAGCGGCTTGGGCTTCTGGCCCGAACGCTTACTTCGAAGAGTCGGAGTGGACCGTTGCTGCTGAATACGCCATCCAGGCAACTGAAAAGTTCAAGATCACGCCGTCTGTCCAGTACTTCGACAACTACCGCAACGGTGGTTACGGTGTAATCGACAACTACACGACGACGACGGACTTCTCGGACCAGGACATCTGGAAGGTCGGCGTGACGCTCGACTATCAGATCGTAGAAAACTTCTACGCTAAGGCGACCGTCAACTGGCAGGATCACACGTCTGCAACGAACGACGACGACAATGTCAGCGGCTTCTTCCGCCTGCAGCGTGCATTCTAATCTGATCTGACTTCGGTCTAATCAGGAAAGCCCGGTTCTCGCGAACCGGGCTTTTTGCATTCTTGGTGCTGCGTAAGCATAGCCTTGAGGAGGCTGATTGCCTGAAGGCCCGGCTCGGCGCGCTTGTGATCACCATGCTAGATTGCCGCTACAAAACTCCGGATGCTTTGTAGTGCCGGCTCTAGATGCAGCAGGGGTGGATGACCCTGGCCCGGAACTCTGACGATCTTGAGACCAGCATGCCTGCCGGCCATTGCTGTGACCGTGCTTTCGGAGAGCAACGCTGAATTCTCTCCGCGAACAGCCATCAGCGGTAGTTGTTCGAAGTTCTCATAGTGCGCCCAGAGATCCGGCACCGGCTTGGTGAAATCGATCGACAACAGTTGCTGGGCAATTGCCGGATCGACATCGGGCACGAGCTGTCCATCGACATCGCGATAGATCGCCGTCGCCATCTCCGCCCAATCGTCTTCTGATAAGGCAGGGAAGTCAGCGCCGTGCCGCTGCTTCAGCAACGCCGCTGCTTCTTCCATATCGTGCGGCAATCGTGCGGCGTTGAGATCGTCGCGAATCTTCATCAACCCCTCGGCCCCGATGACCGGGCCGATATCGTTGAGAACGGCCGCCGCGACCAGATCGGACGTCATCCCGGCAAGCAGGTGCAGGATCAATCCGCCGCGCGAGGTGCCTATGAAAGCGGCGCGGTCGATCTTCAGATAGGCACAGGCTTCGATGACATCGCGGGCTTCGACGGCAAGATTGTAGATGGCCTTGTTCTCGTCCCAGTCGGAGAGGCCGCGCCCACGGTAATCGAGCGCGATCACCCGTCTTGGGATGACCGGATCCCGCGACAGGATCAGGGCCAGCTGATGAAAATCGCGGGAATTCCGCGTCAGCCCAGGCAGACAGATCACCGGCAGCCGACCTTCGGTCGCCTCGGGGCCCGGATCATAGTCCCGCAGATGCAGCGTCAGGCCATCACTGGAAACATAAGTCCGGTCCTGAAAGGCTCGGCTGTTGGTATCGTCCATCGTCTCTCCCCGCCTTGACGAGAAGAGACTAGCGTCCGCTGCCCCGGCAGGCAAACGTCGCTTTAGGACGCGTTGCGTCCGCCGATCAGGTCCTGCTGGATGCTGACGGGCTGACCCAACCTGGCCTTGTACACTTCATAGTTCTCTATCACCCGCTGCACATAGTTGCGTGTCTCGGGGAAGGGAATGCGTTCGATCCAGTCGACGACGGCGTCGATCGATTTTCCGCGCGGATCGCCATAGCGGCCGATCCATTCCGGGACGCGCTTCGGCCCGGCATTGTAGGCGATGAAGGTCATGATGTAGGAGCCGCCGAAGGCGTCGATCTGTTCGCCGAGATAATGCGCGCCGAGCGTCGCGTTATAGCCGGCGTCTGCGGTCAGCTTGTCCTTGGAATAGGCGATGTTGTGCCGCTTGGCGACGGCCTTGGCCGTCCCCGGCAGGATTTGTAGCAGCCCGCGCGCATCGGCGACGGAAACGGCAGTCGGATTGAAGGCACTTTCCTGTCGGGCGATCGCGTAGGCGAGCGCCTTGCCTGAGCCCGAGATGTTGGCGGTGCCGGGAATGACGCCGATCGGGAAGGCAAGTGCCGCGACATCGACGCCGCGCGCATAGGCGCTCTTGCCGATCTGCAGCGACAGATGGTGGTCGCCGGATCGCTCGGCCTGCGCGGAGAGGATCGCGAGTTCGCCTGGGCTCTGCATCTGTTCGCCGAGCGCCAGATAAAGTGCGTTGGCGCGCCAGCCATGGCCGGCTGCGTCGAGCCGGGCGATGGCCTGCACCGCCTCGCGCGCCTGATAGCGCTGCCGATCCGCCGGGCTTGGCGAGGGGTAGCTGACATTGATCGTCTTGCGGCCAAGCTTCTCGCCTGCAAGCTGGCCGTAGAAGGTCGTCGGATAGCCCGCGGCCTTGGCATAGAACTCGGCGGCCTTGCCGGCACCGCCCGCCTCGGCCGAGCGTCCCATCCAGTAGTAGGCGCGCGACACGGAAATCGGGCCGTTCGAGAAGTCGAGGATCTTGCGGAAATGGGCCTGGGCCGTCGTCGGGTCCTGCAGCCCGCGCAGCGCGTACCAGCCGGCATGGAACTCCGCCTCGACGATATCGGTCGGCGTCGTCGCCGCGTATTTCGAAACGATGCCATAGGCGAGCTTGAACTGCCCCTGATCGACCAGCCCGCGGCTGACGATGCGTTGTTCGTTCCACCATTCACCGGCATTGACGAGTTCGTCGCGCTCGCGCGGCATTTGCTGGAGAAGCTTGGCGGCTTCGGGATACTTCTCCTGCTTGCGCAGATATTCGATGCGCGCGAAGAGATAGCCAGGATCGCCATTCCACTTGCCGTCGACGCCGGCAAGAAGCGCGCCTGCGTTCGGCGCCTTGTTGGCGACGGCTTCCCATGCCTTGTAAAGCGATTGCGCCTGCCCGAGATCGCCGAAGCGCTTGGCCTGCACCGTGCGGTTGCGATACATCAGGTATTCCATGCGCGCCTTGTGGTCGGCAACGGTCAGCAGGCCGGCGAATTCGGCCAGGATCTTGTCTTCCGTTGCCTTGTCCAGCGTCTCGCCGCGCCAGACCTTGCGAATGTATTTCGCCGCCTGCTGCTGCTTGCCGGTGGCGACAAGTGCGCGTGACAGGATCATCGCGCCGGAAGTCGTCTCAGGGGCGGTTTCGCCGAAGGCCGCGAGAACGGCCGAGGGCGAGGGGTTTTCGTCATAGAGCGCGCGCTCCGAATAGATGCGCAGCTTTGCCAGCCCGGGCCAGCCCTTCAATTCCTGGGCAGCAGTAGCGATCTCGACCGAGGGGACGCCCTTCTGTCCAGAGACGGCGATCGCCCAGGTCAAAATGTGCCGGTCGAGCGTGCCCTGCGCCATGCCGTCGCGGATCGAGATCGCCTGCATCGGGTCCCTGGCGGAAAGCGCGTCGAGGCCAGTCTTCAGGTCGCTGCTGACGGGGGCGATTGCCTGGCTACGCGGTATCGCGCCTGTCGTCATCGATTCCGGCAGCGAGGTCTGCGGCATGTAGCCGATCGGCCGGACGTCTGGAACGGGCGCGTCTTCGCCTGGGAGCTGCGCGGCAAATGTGCCCCATGCGGCAGCCGTCAGGCCGAGCGCGGACAGGATCAGAACAGCTCTTTTCATCAGGGATACTCGCAACGGAAACGCGTCCATCCATTTGCTGGGACGCATATTAACGAAACCTTACCGAAGCCCTTCAATTTCATTCACATTTGCGATCGGAATTTGTTGCAACGAAGCTGTGCGCGCTTGTCGGACCCTTTTTGGCGCACTATGGTGCGCTCCTTCGTATTCAAGGAATGCGGCCGAAGCATGGATTGCGGTCGTAAGGAGTTCTGCATGTTCCAGGGATCCATTCCCGCACTCGTCACGCCTTTCACCGATGCTGGCCTTGTGGATGAAGCGGCCTTCGCCGCCCATGTCGACTGGCAGATCAAGGAAGGCAGCAGCGGTCTCGTTCCAGTCGGAACGACCGGCGAATCCCCGACCCTGTCGCATGCCGAGCACAAACGCGTGGTTGAACTCTGTATCGAGGCGGCCGCCAAGCGCGTTCCCGTCATGGCGGGTGCCGGCTCCAACAACACCCGTGAAGCCGTCGAACTCGCTCAGCACGCCGAAAAGGCCGGTGCCGACGCGGTTCTCGTCGTCACGCCTTACTACAACAAGCCGACGCAGAAGGGCCTCTACGCCCATTTCGCCGCTGTCGCCGAAGCCATCAAGCTGCCGATCTACATCTACAACATTCCGGGCCGTTCGGTCATCGACATGACGCCGGAAACCATGGGCGCGCTTGCGAAGGCATACGGCAACATCGTCGGCGTGAAAGATGCGACCGGCAAGATCGAGCGCGTTTCCGAGCAGCGCATCACCTGCGGCAAGGATTTCCGCCAGCTTTCCGGTGAAGACGCAACCGCGCTCGGCTTCAACGCGCATGGCGGCGTCGGCTGCATTTCGGTGACCGCCAATGTCGCCCCGCGGCTCTGTGCCGAGTTCCAGGCCGCGACGCTGGCTGGTGAGTTCGCCAAGGCGCTCGAATATCAGGACCGCCTGATGCCGCTGCACAAGGCGATCTTCCTGGAGCCGGGCCTCTGTGGCGCCAAGTACGGCCTCTCGAAGATCCGCGGCATGAACCGTACGGTCCGTTCGCCGCTGGTCTCCTCGCTGGAGGCAATCACGGAAGCGGCACTAGACGCTGCGCTGCGTCACGCCGGCCTTCTGAACTGATAGCCTGCTGAACCGATGAAACGCGCGGCCTTCACAAAGATGGGCCGCGCCTCTACATAAAGCCGAGAAGTGCGGGCGCGGATATCGCGCCCCCGAGCAATTGGAATTTGTCATGGCCCCCAAAGGCAGCCAGCGCGTCGTCAAGAAGATCGTCGCCGAAAACCGCAAGGCGCGCTACAACTACGAGATCGTCGATACCTACGAGGCTGGCTTGGTGCTGATGGGCACCGAGGTCAAGTCGCTGCGCGAGGGCAAGGCCAATATCGCCGAATCCTACGCGTCGGACGAGGGCGGTGAGATCTGGCTGATCAATTCCTATCTTCCGGAATATCTGCAGGCCAACCGCTTCAACCACGAGCCGCGCCGCCGCCGCAAGCTCTTGCTGTCGGGTCGCGAGATCAACCGTCTGCGTGCCGGCATCAACCGCGAAGGCATGACACTCATTCCGCTGAAGATCTATTTCAACGATCGCGGCCGCGCGAAGATGGAACTGGCGCTCGCCAAGGGCAAGAAGCTGCACGACAAGCGCGAGTCTGAAAAAGAGCGCGATTGGAACCGGCAGAAGAGCCGGCTTCTCAAGGACAATGGCTGATCAGATAGCGGCCTGAATCAAAACCGCGGCAAATGCCGCGGTTTTCTTTTGGAGCATTGGTTGCTCGCGTCAGCTTTCGAAGTCGCTGGATGCCGCAGGCTCGACCGGACGGGCAGGGCGCTCGGAAGGGTCGCGGCCGATTTCGCTCTTCAGGGACAAGAGGTCGATGAAGTGATCGGCCTGGCGGCGCAGATCGTCGGCGATCATCGGCGGCTGCGTTGCCATCGTCGAGATGATCGAGACCTTGCGGCCCTTGCGCTGCAGCGCTTCGACCAGCGTCGTGAAATCGCCGTCGCCGGAGAAGATCACCAGGTGATCGACGGTTTCGGATTGCTCCATGGCATCGATCGCGAGTTCGATATCCATGTTGCCCTTGATCTTGCGGCGGCCCATGGAGTCGGTGAATTCCTTGGCCGGCTTGGTCACGACCTTGTAGCCGTTGTAATCCAACCAGTCGATCAGCGGGCGGATCGAGGAATATTCCTGGTCCTCGATCAGGGCCGTGTAATAGTAGGCGCGCAGCAGATATCCGCGCTTCTGGAAGGCTTTCAGAAGTTTTCTGTAGTCGATATCAAAGCCGAGACTCTTGGACGCCGCGTAGAGATTGGCGCCATCAATGAAAAGTGCAATTTTTTCTCGCGGGTCGAACATCGCGTACCAATCCACTTTGAGTAATCTAATATGCGGCTGCAGATAGCCCACGAAAACAATGGGTTATCTGAAAAATTCAGAACAATTCTTACTTTATGAACTATTCATATAAGTCAGATTTAGGGCAGGATTCGCCATATTCCAAGCAACTTTTGGTGGAAACCTCTAAAATTAGAAAGTTCCCACAGGCTCGGAGGGCCGCTTCACTAAAAACTTGAATTCGCCTGCTTTTAATTGTATCGCCGTGCTACATTCGAGATCCCGACCGTAAAGGACAGGCAATGGCCCGTGTCACAGTAGAAGATTGCATTGACAAAGTTGAGAACCGCTTCGAGCTGGTTCTGCTTGCCAGCCACCGTGCCCGGCTGATTTCCCAGGGCGCCTCGATCACCATCGATCGCGACAACGACAAGAACCCGGTCGTCGCCCTTCGCGAGATTGCCGATGAGATGCTGTCTCCCGACGACCTGAAGGAAGACCTGATCCATTCGCTGCAGAAGCATGTCGAAGTCGACGAGCCCGAGCCCGATCCGGCAAGCCTCATCACCACCGCGGCTACGGCCGATGGCGAAGAGCAGGAAGACGCTCCGGAGACAATCACCTTCGACCAGATGTCGGAAGAAGAGCTTCTGGCCGGTATCGAAGGTCTCGTGCCGCCGGAAAAGAGCGACGATTACTAATCGTCAATCTTGCGCCATTATTGCTTCGGCATATGATTGAGTATCACGTGCGCCAATCTGTGATTGGCGCGCTTTTCTTTTGTGATGGAGTGGTTTCGGCATGATGCGGCAGTACGAGCTCGTGGAGCGGGTTCAGAAATACAAGCCCGACGCCAACGAAGCCCTGCTCAACAAAGCCTATGTCTATGCCATGCAGAAGCATGGGCAGCAGAAGCGGGCAAGCGGCGACCCCTATATCTCGCACCCGCTCGAAGTCGCCGCCATCCTCACAGACATGCATCTCGACGAGTCGACGATCGCCGTTGCCCTGCTGCATGACACGATCGAGGACACGACCGCGACCCGCGCCGAGATCGATGAACTCTTCGGCGAAGACATCGGTCGCCTGGTCGAGGGTCTGACGAAGATCAAGAAGCTCGATCTCGTCACCAAGAAGGCCAAGCAGGCCGAAAACCTGCGCAAGCTGCTGCTTGCCATCTCCGACGATGTGCGCGTCCTCCTGGTCAAGCTGGCCGACCGCCTGCACAACATGCGCACCCTCGACCACATGTCGCCGGAAAAGCGCGCCCGCATTTCCGAAGAGACGATGGATATCTACGCGCCGCTCGCCGGCCGCATGGGTATGCAGGATATGCGCGAGGAGCTGGAGGACCTGTCCTTCCGCCACATCAACCCCGAGGCCTACGATACGGTCACCAAGCGGCTCGAGGAGCTGTCGCGGCGCAACGAAGGCCTGGTCAAGAAGATCGAGACCGAGCTGCGCGACCTGCTCGTCGCCAATGGGCTGACCAATGCCTACGTCAAGGGCCGCCAGAAGAAGCCTTATTCCGTCTTCCGCAAGATGCAGTCGAAGTCGCTCTCCTTCGAGCAGCTGTCGGATGTCTATGGCTTCCGCATCATCGTCGACGACATTCCGTCCTGCTACCGTGGTCTGGGTATCGTCCACACCCGCTGGCGCGTCGTCCCTGGCCGCTTCAAGGATTATATCTCGACGCCGAAGCAGAACGATTACCGTTCGCTGCACACCACGATCGTCGGCCCGTCGAGCCAGCGCATCGAGCTGCAGATCCGCACCAAGCGCATGCACGAGATCGCCGAGTTCGGTATCGCCGCTCATACACTCTACAAGGACGGCGCCACCAATGCCGATGGCGACATCCTCTCGCGCGAATCCAACGCCTACTCCTGGCTCCGCCACACGATCGAGGCGCTGGCCGAAGGTGATAGCCCGGAAGAGTTTCTGGAGCACACCAAGCTCGAGCTGTTCCAGGATCAGGTCTTCTGCTTCACGCCGAAGGGCAAGCTGATTGCGCTTCCGCGCGGCGCGACCCCGATCGACTTCGCCTATGCGGTGCACACAAACATCGGCGACACCACTGTTGGCGCCAAGATCAACGGCCGCATCATGCCGCTCGTCACCCGCCTTGCGAATGGCGACGAGGTGGAGATCATCCGCTCCGGCGTGCAGGTGCCGCCGGCGGCCTGGGAAGAGATCGTCGTCACCGGCAAGGCGCGCGCCGCCATCCGCCGCGCCACCCGCATGGCCATCCGCAAGCAATATGCCGGCCTCGGCCACCGCATTCTCGAGCGCACCTTCGATCGCGCCGGCAAGGTGTTCTCCCGCGAAGCGATGAAGCCGGCGCTGCACCGCCTCGGCCAGAAGGATGTCGAGGACGCGATTGCCTCGGTCGGTCGCGGCGAGATGTCGTCGCTCGACGTTTTGCGTGCCGTCTATCCCGATCACCAGGAAGAGCGCATCACCTCGAAGCCCTCGGGCGACGATGGCTGGTTCAATGTTCGCAGCGCCACCGGCATGATCTTCAAGATCCCGGATAAGGGCAAGGCAACCGAGCATGCGCAGAATGGACTTGAGGCGCTCGGCGATGCCGAAGCCGTGCCGATCCGTGGCATCTCCAGCAATATCGACGTGCAGTTCGCGCCGACAGGTGCTGTCCCCGGCGATCGTATCGTCGGCATCACCAACACGACCGAAAACGCCAAGGGCATAACGATCTATCCGATCCAGTCGCCCGTGCTGCAGCGCTTCGACGAGCAGCCCGATCGCTGGATCGACGTGCGCTGGGATCTGGACGAGGCCAACAAGTCGCGCTTCATGGCCCGCATCCTGGTCAATGCGCTGAACGAGCCCGGCACGCTCGCCAAGCTTGCCCGCACCGTCGCCGATGTCGACGTCAACATCCGCGTCTTCAACACGGTTCGCGTCGCCACCGACTTCACGGAGATGGCGCTCGATGTCGAAGTTTGGGATCTTCGCCAGTTGAATCAATTGCTTGCGCAGCTGAATGAGCTGGATTGCGTTGCGACTGTGCGCCGGCTTTACGAGTAAAGCGGGCGCATCTGCACCCCGTTTGCACAATATGTGATCGTTTTATGGTCAAATTGTCGCAGATGAGGGGCTAGATATGCGTTGTGCGCATGGCTGACTGAGTATTAGAGCGTTGGTAAAAAGACGCCCGCCCGCCTATCTTCTGGTCATCAACAAGTGACTGAAAGAAAGAGGCATCCAAATGTTTACACCGATCAAGAAGTTCGCTCGTGCCCTGCGCGCTCCGAGCGCTGAAGAACGCGAAACCGCATACCTGAACGGCTCGTTCGACCGTATCGATCTCGAATATCGCCAGCGTCAGGTTGACCGTGGTCTGTTCCGTACCCGTTAATCGGTTACCGGATTTGCAAGTGGGAAGGGGCGTTTGAGTTACGCCCCGGCAGATACTCAGTCGGCGCACATCAAATAGCGACTGAGGAGATCTGGCGCTCTTGTCAGGCCTGTGCGGCATGCACTACATACGCGCCATGTTATTTCGTCGTCGGAAACCCGCTGGATTTCGTGAAAAGCTGCGTGAGCTGCTTTGGCCACGAAAGGGATTCCTGAGGCCTCCGCGCTATCTCGTGATGCGCGTGCTTCGCCTGAGGGCATCGCCACATGCGGTGGCCGTTGGCGTTGCGGCCGGGATCTTCGTGTCCTGGACACCGTTCATCGGCGTCCATTTCATCATGGCCTTCGTCATCACCTATCTGCTGTCAGGCAATATGGTTGCCGCCGCTCTCGGTTGCGCGGCCTTCGGCAATCCGCTGACCTATCCCTTCATCTGGGGGACTACCTGGGAAATCGGACACCTGCTCCTGAGCCGCAAGGATACGATGCAGGGCAATGCGGTGGATCTTCCCGCACTCTTCCACGAACTGCACTTCAGCGAGCTCTGGCGCCCGGTGCTGGAGCCGATGCTGATCGGTTCGCTTCCGCCGGCAGCCGTCACCGCCGTGGCCATCTATTTCGCGACATTCTACACGGTGAGGGGCTTCCAGGGACGCCGCCGCGCCCGTCTGCTCGAGCGTGCCCGCCTGCGCGTCGCTGAGCCCGTTTCGCTTGAGGAAACAGTATGATCATCGGTATCGGCAGCGATCTCATCGATATCAGGCGTGTGGAGAAGTCGCTGGAGCGATTTGGCGAGCGTTTCACCAATCGCTGCTTCACCGAGATCGAGCAGCAGAAATCCGATCGCCGCGCCAACCGCGCTGCCTCCTATGCCAAGCGTTTCGCTGCCAAGGAGGCTTGCTCCAAGGCTTTGGGCACGGGCATCGCCCAGGGTGTCTTCTGGAAAGACATGGGCGTCGTCAATCTCCCGAGCGGCAAGCCGACGATGAAACTGACGGGCGGCGCCGGCGAGATTTTGCAGAGGATGTTGCCGGCGGGGCACCGCGCCGCCATCCATTTGACAATTACCGATGATTATCCCTTGGCTCAGGCCTTCGTCATCATCGAGGCCCTGCCGCTGAGCGACTGATCGCCGAGCAACTGACCGTTACCTGTCTGGCTTTTAATGTTCGTGGCATTGCCGCAATCAGCCGAAGCCGCTACACAGAACCGATTAAAGACTTGCGCCGTTTTGGCGCTCTGAAGGAATAGACTGCGTGTCCGAAAAAGTTCAAGCCAAGCCGAACGCCCTCTGGGAGAATATCAAGGTCATCGTCCAGGCATTGGTCTTGGCGATGGTCATCCGCACGGTCCTGTTCCAGCCATTCACCATTCCCTCGGGCTCGATGATGCCGACGCTTCTTGTTGGCGACTATATCTTCGTCAACAAGTTTTCTTACGGCTACTCGAAGTATTCCCTGCCGTTCTCGCCGAACCTGTTCAGCGGTCGTATCTTCGCAAGCGAGCCGAAGCGCGGCGACGTCGTCGTCTTCCGCTTCCCGCCGAACCCCGATGTCGATTACATCAAGCGCCTCGTTGGTCTTCCCGGCGACCACATCCAAGTCACCGATGGCGTACTTTACGTCAACGGCAAGGCTGTTCCGAAGGTGCCGGATGGTACGTTCAACTCCGATTACGCGCAGGATCCGGGCCAGGACGTTCCGGTTTTCCGCGAAACCCTCGATAACGGTGTGACCTACGACACGCTCGACCAGTCTCCGGTATCGCGCGGCGATAACACTCGCGAGTTCATCGTTCCCGAAGGTCACTACTTCATGATGGGTGACAACCGCGACAACTCGCTCGACAGCCGCTTCGACGTCGGCTTCGTCCCGGCCGAAAACCTGGTCGGCCGCGCCAGCATCATCTTCTTCTCGCTCGGCAACGACACCTCTTTCCGCGAAATCTGGAAGTGGCCTTCCAACATGCGTTGGGACCGACTGTTCAAGGGCGTTGAATGAGCAAGTCGCCGACGCTTTCGGCGGCTGACCGAACAAAGCTCGAGGCGCTGATCGGCCATGTATTCGCCGAGAAGGAGCGCCTCGATCGCGCACTGACGCATGCAAGCGCCCGCACCCAGAAGGGTGCGAACTATGAACGGCTTGAATTTCTTGGCGACCGGGTTCTTGGCCTGTGTGTCGCCGAGATGCTTTTCAGAACCTTTGGCACGGCAACCGAGGGCGAACTGTCTGTCCGCCTGAACCAGCTGGTCAGCGCCGATACCTGCGCCGAAGTGGCCGACGAGCTTGGCCTGCATCTCTATATCCGCACCGGTGCCGACGTGAAGAAGCTCACCGGCAAGCGCATGATGAATGTCCGCGCCGACGTCGTCGAAAGCCTGATCGCCGCTATCTATCTCGATGCCGGCCTCGAGGTCGCGCGCCACTTCATCGTGAAGTATTGGGAAAAGCGGGCGGTGCGCGCCGATGGCGCGAGGCGCGACGCCAAGACGGAACTGCAGGAATGGTCGCATGCCAAATTCGGCGTGACGCCAAACTACCGGGTTGAAGAACGCACCGGACCGGATCATGATCCGCGCTTCACGGTGACGGTCGAAGTCGCCGGCGTGAAGCCGGAAACGGGCGTCGAGCGCTCCAAGCGTGCCGCCGAGCAGGTGGCCGCAACGAAAATGCTCGAACGCGAAGGCATTTGGCAGAAATCGTCTGCCGGAAATTGACGGGAACAATGACCGAAGAACAAGACATCGCGGATAGCGCCGCTGAACCCGCTGGCCCGACGCATTCCGGCTTCGTCGCCCTGATCGGGCCGACCAATGCCGGCAAGTCGACCTTGCTGAACCGCCTGGTCGGCGCCAAGGTCTCGATCGTCAGCCACAAGGTGCAGACGACGCGCGCGGTCATCCGCGGCATCGCCACCCATGACAACGCCCAGATCGTCTTCATGGACACGCCTGGCATCTTCAAGCCGCGCCGTAGGCTCGATCGCGCCATGGTGACTTCCGCCTGGGGCGGCGCCAAGGATGCCGATATCATCATGCTCCTGATCGACAGCGAGCGTGGCCTGCGCGGCGATGCCGAGAAGATCCTCGAGAGCCTGAAGGATGTGCCCCAGCGCAAGATCCTCGCTCTCAACAAGATCGACCGCGTCAAGCGCGAAGATCTGCTGGCGCTGGCCTCGGCCGCCAACGAATACGTCGCTTTCGACCAGACCTTCATGATCTCGGCCGAAAATGGTTCGGGCTGTGACGACGTCATGGACTACCTCGCCAAGACGCTTCCCGAGGGACCGTGGTATTATCCGGAAGACCAGATCTCCGATTTGCCGATGCGCCAGCTTGCGGCCGAAATCACCCGCGAGAAGCTGTTCCTGCGCCTGCATCAGGAACTCCCTTACGCCTCGCATGTCGAGACGGAGAAGTGGGAAGAGCGCAAGGACGGATCCGTTCGCATCGAGCAGGTGATTTACGTCGAGCGCGATAGCCAGAAAAAGATCGCTCTCGGCAAGAACGGCGAAGCGATCAAGGCAATCTCCACCGCCTCGCGCAAGGAGCTGTCGGAAATTCTCGAGCAGACCGTACACCTCTTCCTCTTCGTGAAGGTGCGCGAGAACTGGGGCGACGACCCCGAGCGCTTCCGCGAAATGGGCCTGGAATTCCCGCGCCAGTAAGCTGCGCGACGACCCCGCAAGTCCCTCGTTTCCTTGGAAAAATTCAAGGGCCGATGGAACAAAATTGCAAGTGATGAGTTCTTTAAAAGCGGCGTCTCGATTTCGGGGCGCCGCTTTTTCTGGATTATGGGACACGCATGGCGACATCACGGCCGACGCATTCGTTCAAGACACCCTGCGAACAGTGTCCCTTGCGGCCGCTGCCGCATTTCCGCGAGTTCACCGGCGACGAGCTGGGCTTCATTTCCAAGTTCAAGAAGGGTGAGCTGGCGGCCGATGCGGGTGCCACGATCCTGGTCGAAGGCGCCCACAGCGCCCACCTGTTCACGGTGCTGTCCGGCTGGGGCTTTCGCTACAAGACGCTCGAAGACGGCCGGCGACAGATACTGAACTACATCATGCCCGGCGATCTGATCGGCCTCCAGGGCACCATCATGGGCGAGATGCAGCACTCGATCGAGGCGCTGTCGCCGGTTTCGCTCTGCGTCTTCGAGCGCGACAAGCTGATGACGCTCTACAACAAGCATCCGTCGCTTGCCTTCGACATCACCTGGATGGCGGCGCAGGAAGAGCGGATCCTCGACGAACACCTCCTGAGCATCGGTCGCCGCACGGCGCTGGAGCGCGCCGCCTACCTGATCGCCTTCCTCTACCAGCGCGGCAAGCAGCTCAATCTCTTCAACGGCCACAGCGCCATCCCGATCACCCAGCAGCACATCGCCGACACGCTCGGCCTCTCGATCGTGCACACCAACAAGACCTTGAAAAAGCTCGCTTCGCGCAATCTCATCCGCTGGCAGGAACGAGCCTGCGAGGTGCTGGATGGCGAGACGCTCGCCAAAATTGCTGCCTGGGACGGGCTCGACGAAAGGGTGCGCCCCTTCGTCTAAGCGGTTCTATCTATGTCTTTTTTAAATGCAAATTCCAGGGCCGGACCATAATGTCCAGCACGAGCCATTCTTGTGTCGAGATTCGCTAATATCGACCGGGACTGAAAAAGCGGCTATGCAAGCATAGGCGGCGTGAAATTCTCGGCTGAGGCCGTGGGTTGTCAGGGGTAGAAATGCGATTTTGGGATACATGGTGCGTCGATGGCGGCGCCCGGAAGAGGGCTTTCTGATCATGGTCGCAAGACGTGTTCTGGTTCTCGAGGATAGCTTGATCATCGCGATGGAGGCGGAAGACATTCTGCGCGCCGTCGGTGTCGAGACCATCGATATTTGCAACAGCGTCGAGCAGGCCAATGAGGCGATCCAGGCCGACAGCTATGATTTCGCCCTGCTTGACGTTAATCTCGGCGAGGTCATGAGTTTCGATTTCGCCCGCCGGCTGGTCGCCGCCGAAATCCCCTTCGGCTTCGTCAGCGGCTACTCCGACACACTGGATTTCCCCGAAGACCTGCAAAACAGGCCACTCCTCGTCAAGCCGTTCGACGAAGACGCGATGCGGGACTTCCTGCGCCGGCTTTTCCCCTCCGAGGTCTGATCGGCTTTCATGACAGGGCTCGCGCCATGCGTTAGGATAGCGCGTGGTCGGAAGGTCGATTTCCAATGCAGTGGCAAGGTCGTGCAATCATTCTTGGCGTTCGGCGCCATGGCGAGACAAGCGTCATCACCGAGGTGATGACGCCGGATCGCGGCCGTCACCTGGGCATGGTGCGATCCGGGCGTTCGCGCGCCATGCAGCCGGTGCTGCAGCCCGGCAATGAGGTGGAGGTCACTTGGCGCGCGCGGCTCGATGAGCATATGGGTGAGTTCAAGATCGAGCCCCTCACGCTGCGCGCCGCGCGGCTGATGGAAACGGCGACCGCGGTTTACGGCGTGCAGGCCATGGGCGCATTGCTCAGGCTTCTGCCGGAGCGCGATCCGCATCCGCATCTCTTCGAGGCGCTGGAAGTCATTCTCGACAATCTCGACAATCCAGCCGATGCGGGCGAGCTGTTCGTTCGCTTCGAACTCGCCGTGCTCAACGATCTCGGTTTTGGGCTGGATCTCAACGAATGCGCCGCAACCGGCACCCGCGCCGATCTTGCCTATGTCTCGCCAAAGTCGGGTCGCGCGGTCAGTCGCGACGCCGGCGCGCCTTGGGCCGACAGGATGTTCGCCTTGCCGGCATTTCTATCCGTGGAAAAGCGACAGGCCGCCGATTTCGACAGCCTGTCCGAGGCATTTCGCCTGACGGCCTTCTTCCTGCATCGCCATGTCTATGAGCCGCGCGGTCTGGAGCCGTCGACAGCCCGCGAGGGCTTCGTGCAGGCCGCGCTCAAGGCGCTGAAGCCCGCCGCTGCTTAGCCCACCGTTCAGGCGCGCTTGCGCACCTTGAACGCCCATCCATCCGGCCGCTCGTCGAGCACTTTCACCGTATCGCCGATTGCGATAGCGCCAGCCGCGCGCGGCGTGACGTTCCAGCCAAACAGCGGGCCGGGGACACGGCGGTCTGCCGACATGCGGATGCGGCCCATGGCCGGCATCGGGTTCGCAACCTCGCGCGAACCGGTCTGCTGGTCCTGCGTGGTCATGATGCAGCGCGCGCACGGCTTCACCAGATCGAAGCGGATGCCGCCGATCTCGATGGCCGCCCAGCGATCCTCCGGCCAGGCTTCGTCCGTGTCGATGACGATGTTCGGCCGGAACCGCTCCATCCCAACGCTGCCTTCGCCGTGCGCCTCGATATCGGCATTGAGTGCCTTCAGCGATCCCGTCGTGGTCACCAGGATCTGGTAACCATCCGCGAAGGTCACCGGCGTGTCGTCGCCCGCCCATTCCGGGCTCGCGATGCGACTGGCGTCGTCGTCGAAGAACACGAACTTGAGGTCTCTGCCGAACCAGCGCGAGAGCACTTGATTGGATTGGTCGTCGGCGATAGCCGCATTGACGATCGACTTCCAGATGGAGACATCGGTACGCTCGCTGCCATCGGGCAGGGGAACGAACAGCTCTTCACCGTTCATGCCGAGCTGAAAGCCCGTGGCTTCCTGCCGAACATCGAGCCGCGCCAGATCCGTCATTTCGCGCTGGGTAATGAAGCTCCCGTCAGGATTGATCAGCATCGCGCGCCGGTCTCCGGGCAGGCCGAAGGCATTGATCTCGGTGCTTCGAAGCGCGATGCCACGGGCGCTCTTGAGCGGATAGATGAAGAGATCGCTGACGCGCATGTAAGTCCTCCTAGATTTCGTCCATGAAGGCGTCGAGAAAATCCCGCAGCCTCTTGTCGCGTTCCGCCGCGAGTGAGCGGCCGGCAGCCGTCTTGAACCCATCGGCCAGCTTGAACAGTTTCGTTTGGAAATGGTCGATGACATAACGCCGGTCGTCAAGCGGTCGTTCGTTTCCAGCCGGGTCGAGCGGGTCGTAAAGCGACGATGCCATGCGCCCGCCGATGTAGAAACAACGCCCCGCGCCCACCATGCCGATCGCATCCAGCCGGTCTGCATCCTGCAGTATCCTAGCTTCCAGCGTCTCTGGCTCGATGTTGGCCGAGAAACTGTGGGTCAGGATCGCATGGGCGACGGCGGCGATATCGTCCTTCGACCATCCCAGTTCGGCCAGCACCCCAGAGGCCTTGTCCGCCGCAAGCGCGGATGCCTGGGCTCTGAGCGGCGAGCTCTTCTCCACGGCCACACAATCATGCAGCAAGACCGCGGCGACAAGAATGCGGCCATCTCCGCCTTCGCTTGCCTGGATGCGCATGGCGTTCTTGAACACGCGCAGGATATGCGCGAGATCATGCGAACCATCGTCGCCTTCGTGCGAATGTGGGATAAGCGCTTCAGCAAGCGTTTGGTGAGGGCGGAAGGCCTGAGCCTCTTTCATGTGCGCACCAGGAGTAGACGGAGACCGCCTCTCTTAAAGCCAGCTATGACGAGTCGCAATGCGGTGTCACACCGCCTGGGCTTTGCCATCTGCGTGGGGGCCGGCGAGCATCTTAGGCACGTCGAAGGCGGGGCGGGGGGAACTGATGTGATAACCCTGAATCTCGTCGCACGCTTCTTGAGCGAGCAGATCCTGCTGCTGCGCCGTTTCCACGCCTTCGACGGTGACCCGCATGCCGAGCGCATCGCCGAGCAGAATGATGGCGCGCATAATCGCGAAGGCTTCCTTGTTGTCCACGATGTCGTTGACGAAGGACTTGTCGATCTTGATCTTGTCGAAGGGGAAGCTGCTCAGATAGCTCAGCGACGAATAACCGGTGCCGAAGTCGTCCATGGAGATGTGAACGCCGCGCTGACGAAGCGCATGCAATACCGGCAGCGCCTCGTCGCGGTTCTCCATCAGCACGCTCTCAGTGATCTCGATTTCCAACCGCCCCGGTGAGAGTTCGGATTCCGCGAGCGCTGCGGAAACATCGTCTTCCAGATCGCTGGAGATAAATTGAATGGCCGAAACGTTGACGGCAACCTTGATCTCGGCGGGCCATGTCGAGGCGTCCATGCAGGCGCGCTTGAGCACCCATCGCCCGATATCGACGATAAGCCCGACCTCTTCGGCGAGGGGAATGAACTCCAACGGCGCGATCCGGCCGCGTGTTGGGTGGTTCCAGCGAAGCAGGGCCTCGAAACCGCAGACGCGCCGTTCGGCCATATCATAGAGCGGTTGGTAGTGAAGCTCGAATTCCTCGTTGTGGATGGCCCTGCGCAGATCCGCTTCAAGCGCTCGCCTCGATTCGAGCTGCGCCTCCATCTCAGAGGTGAAGAAGCGTTCGCCGCGTCTGCCGCCGCTCTTGGCATGTGACAGCGCGACGCCGGCATGTTTCAGCAGCAGTTCGGTCTCCGTGCCGTCCTTGGGGCATATGGCGATCCCCATGGAGACGCTGAGTTCGACGGCTTTGTCGCCGCGGAAGAAGGGCGCCGAGAGCTCGCGCCTGATCTGGTCGGCAAGCGCCATGACATTCCACGGCTGCTCGCGCCCGTGTTGCAGGATGGCGAATTCGTCGGATCCCAGGCGTGCGAGAATATTGCTCTTGCCTGCAAGCGCGCGCAAACGATCGGCGACCTGTCGCAGGATCTTGTCGCCCGCCGAAACGCCGAGCGTGTTGTTGACTGACTTGAAGCGATCGAGATTGAGATGGATGAGCGCGATCTGATCGTCGGCCTTGCGCGCGGCAAGTGCCGTGTCCAGCTGTTCACGGAACCGGATGCGGTTGGGCAGGCCGGTGAGGGGGTCGTGATGGGCCAGGAACGCGATGCGATCGGCTGCCTTGCGGTCTTCGGTGATATCAGCATGGATGGAGATGTTGCTGCCATCGGGAAGCACGGTGACGACGCTTTGAATGATACGGCCGTCATTCATCTCCCATTCGCGGCGGCGGATACGCCCCGCATCTGGCCGGCTTTCGTGACTGGCGGCTTTGACGTCCTGCTTCTCCAGTCCGTCGATCTTCGCTATCAGTGAACTGATCGATGTCCCGGCTTGCGTGTCATCTCCCGTCAGCCCGAACAATTGCTGGAAGCGAATGTTGGAGACGACAAGTCTCTGGCTCGAATCGAAAATGCACAGGCCAAGCGGCAGGTGGTTGAGAACGATTTCAAGAAGTCGGCTCTGTTCGGCAAGGTTCCGGTTCGCCTTTCGGTAGGTATCCAGAACGAGCTTGATCAGGCGCTGCCCGTCGGCGGTGCCGTCTTCATTCAGAGATGCCGCGCATTGCCGCTTGAAGAGCGCTTCAGCTTCCATGGACGCCGCTCTCCGTCGCGCACGAAAGCGCGAACAGGCTAAAACGAACTGACTGCCTTGATGTTGAGATCCCGTGTGGCACACGCGACATGCGAAGACATTCCTGAAGCATTTAGGGCAATATAAAATTGCAATCTAAGATTGATTTTGTGCGGCAAATCCAGCGGGCATAATCCTTTGGTCGCATTAATATTTGGTTCCCTCGAAAAAAGATATATCAATAGCGCTATATTTATTAGCTGGCGTGCACCCTCGCGCCCGGCGTCTTCCGGTGGATCGAAGTCGAGCGTCGGCAGCGATCAAAAGGTCAGATTTTGTCAATCATGGTTAATGCGGCATTAACAACTTATTGACCGGCCTCGCAAATCAGTTTAACCACCGGCTTAGTTCTGATTTTTCCCTATTCGTATTGCGTACAAACATCATCGGTAATGCGGTGAACGGAGGTTTGTATGAACCGTATTTCGTCTGCAGTTGATACGTCCTATGCGTATCTCGGCACTCTTTCGAGATTGGATTCCAACAGTGACGGCGTGTTGAGCCGGAGTGAGCGTGCGGCTGATGAGAAGCCGGGAATCCTGTCCGTTGCAAGCCAGTCCCAGAATACCCAGGAAGCGCCCAAGCTGTCGAATGGCGTGCTCGCATTCATGATGAGCGCGCGTCAGTCCGGCGCGTTGAGCTCCGGTTATGAAAGCCAGGCAAACTCGGCCAATGTTCTCTATCAGAACACCTATGGCCAGTACGATCTCGACATCGCGTCCTGATCGCTCGCTCATGCATTGATCAAAGAAGAAGCCGGCCGGTTGGTCGGCTTTTTCTTTGTCTGCTTATGCCCGGAGCACCAGCCGCTTGGAACACGGACACGCGGCATGCGTTTGTCACAGAGGGCCAAGAGGAGGGAAACACGATGAAACGACTTCTATCGATAACGTTCGCGACCGTCGCGGCACTGACATCGGTTGCGATGTCGCAGGATAAACAGACGGCGCAGGCAAACTTCGTCGGCGCCGACGGCAAGGACAACGGTCGCGCGACGTTGACAGCGGCTGCAGCCGGTGGCGTCTTGATCGAGCTTGAGGTGTCCGGTCTACCAGCCAACAAGTGGGTCGCATTCCACGTCCACGAAACCGGCAAGTGCGACTCCGCCACCCATCACGAATCAGCCGGCAAGCACTTCAACCCGACCAAGGCCGAGCACGGTCTGCTCGCCGCCAAGGGTCCGCATGCCGGCGATATGCCGAACCAGTATGTTGGGCAGGACGGCGTGCTGAGAGCGCAGGTTTTCGATGGCATGGTGACGCTCGACGGCAAGGAGAACGGCATTCACGGCCGCGCCCTGATGATCCACGAAAACTCGGATGACTATCGCAGTCAGCCAGCCGGCGATGCCGGCGCTAGGCTCGCATGCGCCGTCATCAAGTAGCGTTCACCCTGCCATGGCAGAGCCAAAGGTGGCCGCCAATCTGGCGGTCGCCTCTCAAAGGATCGGCAGACCCTTCTCGTCGAAGCTGGCCTTCACGCGGCCGAGAATCTCGCGGCGCGCATCGTCCCATTCGCCCGTCTTCGCCCAATAGCGCAGCGTCAGCGTGATCTTGTCCGACGTCACCGCGTCGATATAGGTCTTCGGCTGCGGCGACTTCTCCACCCGCGAATCGGCCGTGGCGATATCCGTCAGCGTCTTCATCGCCAGATCGACATCGTCGCCGGCCCGCACATTGATGGTCAGGTCGTTCTTGCGCGTCTTCTCGCGGCTGTAATTGGTGATCGGCGTATTCCAGAGCGTCGAATTCGGTGCCAAGAGGTAAAGCCCGTCGGCAGTGCGGAACTCGGTGGCGAACAGGCCGATCTCACGCACCGTGCCGGCGACGCTGCCCGTCGCGATATACTCTCCCACCCGGAACGGCCGCAGGATCAAAAGCATGATACCAGCCGCGATGTTCTGCAGCGTACCCTGCAACGCCAAACCGATGGCCAAGCCTGCAGCACCGAGAGCCGCGATGATGGAAGCCGTCTGCACGCCGAACTGACCAAGCACGGTGATGAACACCAGAATCAGCAGCGCGTAATGCAAGACATTGGTGAAGAAGCGCGCCAGCGTCTCGTCGATCCCGCGCACCCGCGAAATCCCCTCGAACGCCCAGCGGCTGACGAAGCTTGCCATCAACCAGCCAAGCACAAGCAGGATGAGCGCGCCGAGGATGGAGAATGAATATTGGACCGCAAGCGCGCTCGCCTGGCTCAGAGCCGTTCGGGTTGCCACGATTACGTCGGTTGCCTGTTGTTCCATGATCTCGCCAAATATCTGAAATGATTATCGGTTGACCTGCGTAGATGGGACAGAAGGCAGGCGCGTCAACCGTTTAAGTCAGTCACGCTTCGTCAAGCGCAAGCACGAACGGCGCGTTTCCATCGGCATCAGCGCCACGACCGATCGCCTTGATCGCCTTGACCAGCCGTCCATCGCGGCCGAGCAAATGGTCGCCGATCTCGATGATCCGCATGTTTGGTGTGGCATACGGCGAGGCCGCACGCAGACGCTGCGCCAGGGTCACTTCACTCTGGTCCGGCCTCAGCGACAAGGCCGCGATCACGGCAGCAGCCGGTGAGCGCGATACGCCCATCCAGCAGTGAACGATAAGCGGCGCCGTCTGATCCCACCCCGCTGCAAAGTCGATGATCTCCCGCACATGCGTTTCATCGGGCGCCACGAGATTGCCCGTGCCCTTGAAGGCGATGTCGTTCATGTGGAGCAGCAGATGCCGGTGCGCCTCAATAACCGCCGGGCGATGGAAGCTCTGCTCCTTCGCCATCAGGCTGATCATTTCGCGGGCGCGGTGCCGCACGGCCATTTCGGCGATGCGCGCAAGCGGGGTCACGACGATCGAGGTCATGGCTTGCCCC
Organism: Rhizobium sp. UBA1881; assembly: GCF_002338015.1. NCBI lineage: Bacteria > Pseudomonadati > Pseudomonadota > Alphaproteobacteria > Hyphomicrobiales > Rhizobiaceae > Rhizobium > Rhizobium sp. UBA1881. The sequence goes on along the minus strand of NZ_DDHH01000153.1, from coordinate 1,589 downwards.
GCAGACCGTCGATAGCGGCGAAGCGCTCGCAAAACAGCCGCTGCGCCTCGATTGCCGGCAGCGGCGTCAACAAGAGCATCTCCTTGGTGATCCCACGCGGCTGGCCGAAAAGCTTTTGCGCCTCGCTGGCGCTGAAGCCGGCCAGTTGCGACGCCTCGAAATAGGCCGCGATCGTATCGGCCTTCTTGATGTTGTCCTTGAGCTCTCGGGGTGCATGCGGCGGCAGGCCGAACCGCAGGTGGATCGCTGCTTCAAGCCGCTTCTCGACGGTCTTGTAGCCACCCCCGACCACGGATTTGAACGGCGAGATCATGTCGCCGATCACATATTCGGGCGCATCGTGAAGCAGCGCCATCAGGCACTGGTCTGGCGTCGCCTCATTCAGCCGCCGGAAAATGTCCTCGACGACGAGACTGTGCTGCGCGACCGAAAAGGCGTGATCGCCCGATGTCTGCCCGTTCCAGCGGGCAACGCGCGCCAGGCCGTGGGCGATATCGCTCACCTCGACGTCGAGAGGCGAGGGGTCGAGCAGATCGAGCCTGCGCCCGGAAAGCATGCGCTGCCAGGCGCGGGGAGCCTTCGTCGTCAAGCGCTGGCCTCATCGGACGCGGCCGGAAAGACGAGCGCGGACCATACGGGCAGGGCGACAGTCACCGTGACGTCGCCGGCAAGCAGCGGCGTACCCGCCGACATGGCCTCACCGGCGCGATCGATTCGGACGATGGCGAGCCCGCTATGCCCCGAAACCGAGCCGAGCGTGCCGACAGGCTTGCCGTTGGCGGTGATGTCGGTGCCGGAGGCGGGGAGCGGCGCGGTGCTGCTCACTGTCACGACGCGACGGCGCGCCGTTCCCCGGTGCTGCATGCGCGAAACCACTTCCTGGCCGACATAGCAGCCTTTCTTGAACGAGAGCCCGCCATTCAGGTCCATCAGCACGTCATGTGGAAAAGCGTCCTGAAGCGCGTAATCGGAGCCGGATACGGCAACGCCGTGGGCGGCGCGCAGCGCGTCGTAAAGCGCGATATCGTCGCTGCCGTGCTCGCCCGGGCGGCGGAAAACGTCGATGCCCGCCTTGGCGAATCGGCTGTCCTTGAAGCCCTCACTCGAAGCGTCATCCCAAGAGACGGTCACGCCATTGCCCTCTGCGGCAAGTGCAACAGCAGCGCGCAGCTTGTACATCGTCAGCCGCTTCGTCAGCGCCTCGCGTTGGCTTTCGTCGGTTTCGATGATGAAGTCGTCGCCATCGCGCCAGATCATGAAATCGAACAGGATCTTGCCCTGCGGCGTCAGCAATGCACCGGGTCGCGCCTCGGCTGCATCCAGCGACACGATATCGGTGGTGATCAGGTTCTGCAGAAAGGACTGAGCCTCGGCGCCGCTCACCCGAATGAGCGCGCGGTCTTTCAGAAATACGGCTGGCATGGCGCACCTGTCGCGTTGTTATCGCTCAGAAGTATGTCGTCGGAGCGGGGATCGCAAGCATCAGTCGCCGGCGGTGAAGAACTTCCATTTGCCGTCGGCGGTGATGCCGAGGCGATAGAAATTGTAGCCGCCGAATTCCTGCATGTCGGCAAGATCGCCGGCGGTGA
>NZ_DDHH01000154.1:0-35399 GCF_002338015.1 Rhizobium sp. UBA1881 | reverse complement strand
CGACGAGGCGCTCGAGGCCGTGGCGGCTGCGCTGGCCGGCTGATCGGTCTGTTCTTGATTGAATTTCGAAAGGCGGGTGCTTCGAGTGCCCGCCTTTTTCTTTTGCGCCGGCAACTCAGCAGGATTTGTCAAATCGCGTTATGTTTGTCTGCAGCCGGTCAACTGGCATGAGGTTTCGACATGAACGGCACCACGGCATGGGCACTCTATGAAAGCCGCCTGAGGCGGGTTTCTGCCTATATCCATGATCATCTCGATGAAGAGCTGGATATGGATAAGCTCGCCGAGATCGCCTGCATGTCGAGCTATCACTGGCACCGGATCTATCGCGCGGTCCATGGAGAGACGCTGGCGGCGACCGTCAAGCGGCTGAGATTGCATCGCGCGGCGGGCGATATTGTCCGTTCTGATCTCGGTATCGGGGAGATTGCCAGGCGATCCGGCTATCCCAACCTCCAGTCTTTCAATCGCATTTTCAAATCGGTCTACGGCATGCCGCCGGCCCGTTATCGGAAAGAGGGAAGCCACACGGAGTTTCAACCCTCACCTAACGGAAGGACCAAAGCCATGTTCAACGTTACCTTACGGAAGATCGAGCCGATCGCGCTTATCGGCGTGCGCCACAAGGGCTCGTATATGCAGATCAGCAAGGCGTTCGAGGTTCTCTTCGGCACGCTCCACGCGCGCGGGCTGGCGAGGCCCGATATCAGGATGATCGGCGTCTATTTCGACGATCCCGATCTGGTGTCGGCCGAAGAGCTTCGCTCCATCGCCTGCGTCTCGGTCGAAGGCGACACTAAGGTCGAGGCACCGCTCGAGCCCTTCACGCTCGACGGCGGGGAGTATGCTGTGCTCAGCCACAAGGGGCCCTATGCCGATATGCACAAGGCCTATCAGTGGCTGTTTTCGGAGTGGTTGCCGACCTCGGGCCGGCAGCTGCGGGACGGGCTGATGTTCGAGGATTATCTCAACAATCCGCGCGACGTGCCGCCGACGGAACTCGTGACCGAGATCTACATGCCCCTTATCTGAGCCCTGATCAGGCGCTCTTCTGCAGCGCCTTGGTGGCTTCGTCGTCGATCGTGTTCGCCCTCTTATAGGCGGCGCGGTCGGTGACGCGGCCGACGTAATCGGCGAATGCCTGGCGCTTCTCGAAGGTGCCGAAGGACAGGCCCCAGCCGACATGCGATCCGACATAGACGTCGGCTGCCGTGAAGCGGTTTCCGGCGATATAGGGCAAGGCGCTGACGGCCTTTTCGAGCGTGTCCATCACGTCGGCATAGCTGCCATAGCCCGCCATCCGGCTCTTGTCGGCTGGCGTGTGGAAGCCGAGGGCGCGGTTGGTGGTGGCTGCTTCCAGCGGGCCGGCGGCGAAGAACATCCAGCGATAGTAGCTGCCGCGCTCTTCGGCCGTCGGCGCAAGGCCCGCCTCCGGAAAGGTTTCCGCCAGATAGGCGCAGATGGCGGCGCATTCGGTGACCACGGTTTTGCCGTGGCGGATTGCTGGCACCTTGCCCATCGGGTTGACGGCAAGATAATCCGGCGCCTTCATGCTGCTTTCGAAACCGAGGATCTCCGTCGTGTAGGGCGCGCCGGTCTCCTCCAGCATCCAGCGGGCGATCCGTCCGCGCGACATCGGGTTGGTGTAGAAGATCAGTTCGTCGGCCATGGTGTTCTCCTCGTTTTTTACATAACTGGCGCGGGTCAGCGGCGAGGCAACGTCTATGGCATGGCAATGTCAGATTTTGGCAGTAGCGGCGCCGGTCAGAGCGCCTTGCGATACTGGATGAAGCCCGAGCGCTCGGCGATGCGGTCATAAAGCTTGCGGGCCGTGGCGTTGGTCTCGTGCGTCATCCAATAGAGCCGGCCGGCGCCATGCTCGCGCGCAAGATCGGCGACGGCCTCGATCAATGCCGCGCCGGTTCCGAGCCCGCGTTGGCTGTCGTCGACATAGAGATCCTGCAGGTAGCAGGTCCATTTGGGAAGCCAGGTGGAGCGGTGAAAGATCGCGTGCACGATGCCGACCAGCCTGCCGTCGCCATCGAAGGCGCCGAGCGCGTGCATCGGCTCTTCCGGGTCGTGGAAGCGGCCCCAGGTCAGGTCCGTGGTCTCCTCGGGGATCGCGACTTCGTAGAAGCGCTGATAGCCGGCCCATAGCGGCTCCCAGGCGCTGCGGTCCGATGGTTTTAGCGGGCGGATGGTCGTGGTCATCTTGTTTTCCCCTCCTGATGTCCCTGAAACGAAAACGGCGGGGAAAACCCCGCCGCATCGTTCGCATATTTCGGATGGCTTATGCCATGGCCTTCTGCAGGTTTTCGTCGATCTTGTCGAGGAAAGCCGTGGTCGAGAGCCAGGGCTGATCCGGGCCGATGAGGAGCGCCAGATCCTTGGTCATGAAGCCGGCCTCAACCGTGTCGACGCAGACCTTTTCGAGCGTGGCCGCGAACTTCGCCAGTTCGGCGTTGTCGTCGAGCTTGGCGCGGTGCGCGAGGCCACGGGTCCAGGCGAAGATCGAAGCGATAGAGTTCGTCGAGGTTTCCTGGCCCTTCTGGTGCTGACGGTAGTGACGCGTCACCGTGCCGTGAGCAGCTTCGGCTTCGACGGTCTTGCCATCCGGCGTCAGAAGAACGGAGGTCATCAGGCCGAGCGAGCCGAAGCCCTGGGCAACGGTGTCGGACTGCACGTCGCCGTCGTAGTTCTTGCAGGCCCAGACGTAGCCGCCGGACCACTTCAGAGCGGATGCGACCATGTCATCGATCAGGCGGTGCTCGTAGGTGATGCCGATTTCCTTGAACTGATCCTGGAATTCAGCTTCGTAGACTTCCTGGAAGATGTCCTTGAAGCGGCCGTCATAGGCCTTGAGGATGGTGTTCTTGGTCGACAGGTAAACCGGCCACTTGCGCATCAGGCCGTACATCATCGAAGCGCGGGCGAATTCGCGGATCGACTCGTCTAGGTTGTACATTGCCATGGCAACGCCGGCGCCGGGAGCGTCGAACACTTCCTTCTCGATGACCTGGCCGTCTTCACCGACGAACTTGATGGTCAGCTTGCCCTTGCCGGGGAACTTGAAATCGGTCGCGCGGTACTGGTCGCCGAAGGCATGGCGGCCGACAACGATCGGCTTGGTCCAGCCGGGAACGAGGCGCGGAACGTTCTGGCAGATGATCGGTTCGCGGAAGATGACGCCGCCGAGAATGTTGCGGATCGTGCCGTTCGGGCTCTTCCACATCTGCTTGAGGTTGAATTCCTTGACGCGGTCTTCATCCGGCGTGATCGTCGCGCACTTGATGCCGACGCCGTGCTTCTTGATGGCGTTGGCGGCATCGACGGTCACCTGGTCGTTGGTGGCGTCGCGGTTTTCGACCGAGAGGTCGTAATAGTCGATTTCGAGGTCCAGATACGGATGGATCAGCTTATCCTTGATAAACTGCCAGATGATGCGCGTCATTTCATCGCCGTCGAGATCGGCGACGGGGTTGGCGACCTTGATCTTCTTCATGTATCTGCCTCGTTAAGCTTTTGAGGGACATGCGTCCCTGGTGGGTGATATAAAATCCCGTGGGCTATAGCATTGTGCGCCCGGAGTGCAAAGCCGCAAGCAGGGCTGATTTGTGTGTTTTTGCGCCATTGCCAAGACACGGAAAATGGCTAGTCTCCGCGCAAAACCATTGCCTCGGACATTTGATCATGAAGACGATTTCGCTTGCCTTTGCCGCTCTGCTCGGCCTCACCGCCACGGTATTCGCCGCTGACGCGACGGCGCCGGTCAAGGAGATCATGGAGGCCACGACCAAGAACTGGTCGGGCGCCGACGAGGACTGGCAGGATATCTTCGACGAGAGCAGGCTGACGCGGATCTACAGCAAGGATTTCGTCGCCAAGTACCGCGCCGCGATGCAGAACCCGGCCGCCGACGAGGATGGCGTGTCGCCGTTCGATTACGATGTCATCGTCAACGGCGAGGATGCATGCCCGCTGCAGGACATGACCTATACGCCGAAGCCCGGCGAAAACGGCGCGACGGAAGTGGTGGTGACGTTCAAGAAGCAGACCTGCATGGACGGGATCGACGACAAGCAGGCGCTGACCACGGTGCGCTTCGAAGTGCTGGAAGAGGGCGGCAAGGCCGTCGTCGACGACGTCTTCACCGAGGGTGATCCCGGCCAGCCGGCGAACTCGCTGAAGAACACCATGGTGCAGATCGCCAAGGGGCAGTGACCAGCTCTCGATCGGGACGTTTTCGGCGGCAAGATTGATTTGCTTTTAAGAGCCTTGGCGATATGTGAGCGGTGAAACACCATTCCTCCGCTCTGGGGCCTGAACTCTTTGTTTTCCGGTTTTGATTTCCGAGATTGGCTGCTTGCCAACGATCCGGCGCTGTCGCGGCTGAGGATGGCCTTGCGCGTCACGCTGTCGGTGGCGCTCTCTTTCGGTCTTCTGCTGGTCATCCATTCGCTGCTGTTTCCGCTGCCGATTGCCTCCTACGGGCTTGGGATCGTGCTGGCGATCGAGGGCGGCGTCGCGGTGCGCGACAAGGGCGGCGGGCGGCAGCTGGTGACCCGGCTTCTCGGCTGCGCCGCCAGTCTGGTCGTCGTGGTCATAGCGGCCGGGCTGGAAGGACACCGGCTGATCTCCGACGCCGCCTTTCTGCTGATCATCTTTCTCGCGGCCTCCGCGCGCGTCTTCGGGCCGCGCGGCCATGCGATCGGCATGTTCGCCTTCATGTCGTATTTCCTCGGCGCCTATTTCCAGCCGCCGCTTGCCGAGCTGCCTTTCGTGGCGATCGGCCCGATCGTCTCCTCGCTGATCGCGCATGCGGTGCGCTCCGTCGTGCTGCCCGACGACTGGCGGCGCGATCTCTTGCGGTCGCTCGAAAGCGTGCAGGGGCGGATCAACCAGATCCTCTTCAAGATCGCAGCACTTGCGGCGGAGGGGCACGTTTCGGATGCCGACCGGCAGGAGCTCAATCAGCTGGAGGAGCGGCTGAAGGACGTGGTGCTGATGGCCGAGAGCTTCATTCCGCGCCCTCCAAGCGGCGTGTTCGATCCCGGCACCGAGCCGGCGGGCGAGCTGGCGATCCGTCTCTTCGACGCGCATCTGGCGGCGGAAGGCGCGATCATGCTCTGCTCGCAATCGCTGCCGCCTTTCGAACTGGTGCATCAGGTCATCGAGGGCCATAGCGTGCGCCCACCCGCCGAGGATGACGAAGGCCCCTCGGCCGAGGCGACACGGGCGCTGATCAGGCTCGGCAATGCGCGGGCTGAGCTCGTCGAGACCATCGATGAGGGCAACCGGACGGGCTTTGCCGATATCGCCGCCGTGGCCGAGGCGCCGGTTCAGGCATCGCTTCCGGATTTCTCGTTGCGCAATCCGCTCATGCGCTCGGCGCTGCAGATCACCGTCGCCGCGGCGATCGCCATGACGCTCGGTCTCGGCCTGTCGCGCGAACGCTGGTTCTGGGCGGTGCTCGCCTCCTTCCTCGTCTTCACCAACACCAATTCGCGCGGCGATACGGCGATGAAGGCGCTGCAGCGTTCGGTGGGAACGCTGTTCGGGATCGGTATCGGGCTTCTGCTCGCGACGCTGCTGAGCGGCCATCTGGCGCCGGCGCTCGTGATCACCAGCCTTTCCATTTTCCTCGCCTTCTACTTCCTGCAGACGAGCTATGCGACGATGACCTTCTTTGTGTCGATCGCACTCTGCCTGGTTTACGGGATGATCGGATCGCTGACGCTCGACCTGCTTCTGCTGCGCGTCGAGGAAACAGCGCTCGGTGCGGCCGTTGGTACGCTGGTCGCCTTCGTCGTCTTTCCCGCGCGCACCCGCGGCGCGCTGGATCTCGTGCTCGACAAATGGTTCGCTGCTTTGGACGCGCTGCTGAAGGCCACCGCCGCCGGCGAGCCGCGACACAGGCTCATCGGCCTGTCGCAGACGCTGGACGCCGCCTACAAGGATCTGGCGACGACGGCGCGGCCGCTCGGCTCGTCATGGTCGGTTGTCACCAGGCCGGGACAGGTCCGGCAGACGCTGGCGATCTTCCTCGCCGCCACCTACTGGGCGCGGATGATGGCGAAGAACCGGGAGGCGTCGATCACCAGTGATGACGCGCGCCAATTGATCGACGCCAGTATCACCCGCGTCGCCTCGGCATCGGCGCGCCGCTCGGAATGCTTCTTCGTCGATCGCAAGATCCCCGTATCGACCTCGCGTCATCATCCACACGCCAGCAAGGGATGGCGGCAGGGGCTTGAGATGATCGGCTTGACGCTGGAGCGGTTGTATCCGGATGCATAAGTCTTGCCGTTTCAGCCGGTCTTGGCTATTTCCGCGCCTAGCAAAAGGATTTTGACTTCATGGCAGGTACGAACAGCGAGCGTCTTCTTCTGACGGAAGGTCCCGTCATCATTCTGGTCGAACCGCAGATGGGCGAGAATATCGGGATGGTGGCGCGCGCCATGGCGAATTTCGGGCTGTCCGAACTGCGCCTCGTCAATCCGCGTGACGGATGGCCGAACGAGAAGGCGCAGGCTGCCGCCTCCAAGGCCGACCACGTGATCGAGGGCACCAAGGTGTTCGACACGCTGGAAGAGGCAATATCGGATCTCAACTTCGTCTATGCGACGACGGCGCGTGAGCGGGACGGTTTCAAGCCGGTGCGTTCGCCTGTGGTGGCGGCGCAGACGTTGCGTGCGCGGTTTACGGCGGGCGAGGGGACCGGCATCCTCTTCGGACGTGAGCGCTGGGGCCTCTCCAACGAAGAGGTGGCGCTGGCCGACGAGATCGTGACCTTTCCGGTCAACCCCGCCTTTGCCTCGCTCAATATCGCGCAGGCGGTTCTGCTCATGTCTTACGAGTGGATGAAATCGGGCATGGAGGATCTCGGCAGCGTTCCCTTCCAGGCGATGGAGCAGACGCCATCGACGAAGGAACAATTGCACGGGCTCTACGACCAGTTGGAAGAAGCGCTGGACTCGCGCAATTATTTCCATCCGCCCGCGAAAAAGCCGAAAATGATCGACAATCTCCGGGCAGTCCTTTCCCGCCGCGCCTTCACGGAGCAGGAAATCAGCGTGATGCGCGGCGTGATCTCCTCCCTCGACCGTTTCTCGCGCAAACATCCGCGCGGAAGCCGGGCGCCCGCAGACGTCAAGGAACATCAGGAAGATGACAGCAGCGACGCATGAGCTGAAACCCGTCCTGGTCTTCGATTCAGGCATTGGTGGGCTGACGGTGCTGCGCGAGGCGCGGGTTTTGATGCCCGAGCGCGGTTTCATCTATGTCGCCGACGATGCCGGCTTTCCCTATGGGGGCTGGGAAGAGCAGGCTTTGAGGGAGCGGATCATCGATCTCTTCGCTCGGCTGCTTCGCGAGCACGACCCCGAGGTCTGCATCATCGCCTGCAACACAGCCTTCACGCTTGCCGGCGCCGACCTGCGCGCCGCATTCCCTAGCATGACCTTCGTCGGCACCGTGCCGGCGATCAAGCCGGCGGCGGAACGGACGCGCTCTGGCCTCGTCTCGGTGCTGGCGACACCCGGAACCGTCAAGCGCGCCTATACGCGCGATCTCATCCAGTCCTTCGCGCAGCAGTGCCATGTGCGGCTTGTCGGCTCGGAAAATCTGGCGCGCATGGCAGAAGCCTATATTCGCGGTGATACGCTCTCCGATGAGGCGGTCATGGGCGAGATCGCCCAGTGCTTCGTCGAGAAGGAGGGCAGGAAGACCGATATCGTCGTACTGGCCTGCACGCACTATCCGTTCATGGCCAACATCTTCCGTAGACTGGCGCCGTGGCCGGTCGACTGGCTGGATCCCGCCGAGGCCATCGCACGGCGGGCGCGTAGCCTCGTTCCCGAGGTGGCCGATGCCGTCCATCCCGACAATTTCGACTTCGCGGTCTTCACCTCGGGCAATCCGGATTTCTCGACGAAACGGCTGATGCAGGGATTTGGTCTCACCGTCAGGTGACATCGTTCCATTGTGGCGATCTTTCGCGCCGTCGGCGCTTTCCTTCGCGATGCCGATATCGCAAGCTCTGAGATGGAGAATCGTTCGCGGGCTTCGGCTCCCTGACGCGAACAGGGGAATGTCTTATGTCGTTTCAAAGACTTGTGATGCTGATCTTCTTTCTGCAGCCGATCGCCTTCGGCAGCTGGCTGCCGCGCATTCCCGACGTGCAGGCAAAGCTCGGCATGGGGCCGGCCGATCTTGCCATCGCGCTGCTCGGCTTGCCGATCGGCACGCTGATGACCTTGCCCTTCGCCGGCCGTCTGGTGGCGAAAATCGGCGGACGCGCGACGATCATCTATGGTTTCGTGGCCTTTCTCGCGGTCGTCTCGCTGCCGGCATTTGCCGACAATATCACGACGCTGTTCTTCGCGCTGATGATCCTCGGCGTCACGCTGTCGACGCTCGAACTCGGCCTCAATGTCGAGGCCGACCGGGCGGAGAAGACGACCGGCCTCATGATCATGAGCCGCTGCCATGGCTTCTGGAGCCTCGGCATCATGGCGGGCAGCCTGCTCGGCGTGGGTGCCGCGGCGCTGCATCTGCCGGCGAACTGGTCGATCGCCCTGATCGCGCTGCTGGTGCTGCCGATCGCGCTCCTCGTCAGCGTGCGGCTGCCGCTCGGGCCCGATCCGGCGGCCGAGGCATCGCATGCGCAAAGCGCGCCATTCAAGCTGCCGAGTGCGGCACTTCTCGGCATCTGCGCCTTCACCTTCGGCATCACCATGACCGAGGGGGCTATCGCCGACTGGTCGGCGGTCTATCTGCGCGACGTGCTGTTTGCGACCGGCGCGCTGACCGGCCTCGGCTACTCCGTCTTCGCCTGCCTCGTGGCAACAGGGCGCTTCGGCGGCGATTACATGAAGAGCCGCTTCGGCGCCGTTGCCATCGCCCGGGTCTGCGGCTGTGCGTCGCTGGCCGGCATGGTGATCGTGCTCTTGGCGCCGAACACGGCGGTGGCGTTGATCGGTTTTGCGGCGATCGGCGTCGGCGTCTCGGTCGGCTTCCCGCTGGCGGTCACGGCATCGGCCAGCCTGACCGACCGGCCGGCGGCCGCAAGCGTCGCCATCCTCACCTTTATCGCGCTCAGCGGCTTTCTCGTCGGCCCGCCGGCGATCGGCTTTGTGGCCGAGGCGTTCGGGCTGCGTGTCGGGCTGGGTATCCTGCTCATTCCGCTTGCCATCAGCCTTCTCTTCACTCGCATGCTGATCCCGCGCGTCGAGGGTCAAGCAAGCGCGATCGTGGCGGACAAGGCGGCCTGATTCGAAAAGACGCGATTGCTTGTGGGTTTTGTTCGGTAGGCCGAGCATTCCGCCGCGAATCTGCTAAAGAGTGGCGTTGATTTCAGAAGGGGAACGGGACTTGCAGGTTGGTATCGATATGGGATCGGCGTCGGGAGGCAATCCGGCCACGCTCGATATCGAGGAGCTGCTGGCGACCCGTCTCCTTGTTCAGGGCAATTCCGGCTCCGGCAAGTCGCACCTGTTGCGGCGCCTGCTCGAGCAATCCGCGCCGTGGGTGCAGCAGGTCATCATCGATCCCGAGGGCGATTTCGTCACGCTGAGCGACAAGTTCGGCCATGTGGTCGTCGATGGCGAGCGAACCGAGGCGGAGCTCGCGGGCATTGCCAATCGTATTCGCCAGCATCGCGTCTCCTGCGTCCTCACGCTCGAAGGGCTCGAGATCGAACAGCAGATGCGTGCCGCTGCCGCCTTCCTCAACGGCATGTTCGATGCCGATCGCGAGTTCTGGTATCCGGTGCTCGTCGTTGTCGACGAAGCGCAGATGTTTGCGCCGTCGGTTGCTGGCGAAGTTTCCGACGATGCGCGCAAGATGTCGCTCGGCGCGATGACCAACCTGATGTGCCGTGGCCGTAAGCGCGGTCTGGCCGGCGTCATCGCCACGCAGCGTTTGGCCAAGCTCGCCAAGAACGTTGCCGCCGAAGCGTCCAACTTCCTGATGGGCCGTACCTTCCTCGATATCGACATGGCGCGCGCCGCCGACCTGCTCGGCATGGACCGCCGCCAGGCGGAAATGTTCCGTGATCTGAAGCGCGGTAATTTCGTCGCCCTCGGTCCGGCCCTGTCGCGCCGGCCACTGCCGATTCAGATCGGCAATGTCGAGACCTCGGCGCGTTCGTCGAGCCCCAAGCTGATGCCGCTGCCGGACTCTCCTCAGGATGTCGAAGACCTGATCTTCACGCCGGATCCGGAAGAATTCCAGCGGCCGATCGTTCGCCGCGCAGCACCCGCGCCACGCCCGACCACGGATATCTTGGCCGAACTGTCACGCTCGGCCCCGGCAGCCACCGCGCCGCAGCCCTCCGAAGGCCGCGCCAGCCAGCCGGAAATGTCGGCGGAGGACCGCGAGGAGCGCGTCTCGGCCGTATTGAGCGAAATCCTCGACGATCCGGGCTCCGGTTTCCGCACGGATTCGGTGCTTTATCAAGAATTCCTCGTGCGCCTTCGCATGCGCCGCGTGCCGGGATCACCGATGTCGCTGCCGGAGTTCCGCCGCCGCGTCGCCGTGTCGCGCTCGGGCGTCGATCCCGAGACCGCCGGGACGGAAGCCTGGGCCACGGCACTGTCGCTGTCATCTGGTGTCACGGATGATCTGCAGGGCGTCTTCCTGATGCTTGCCAAAGCCGCGGTGTGCGGTGAGCCTTGCCCGTCCGACGCTCGCATCGCGCGCGCCTACGGCACGCATTCGGCCCGGCGAGCTCGGCGTCTCCTCGGCTATTTCGAGGAGCAGGGGACCGTTGTGGTCCACACCGATTTCTCGGGCAAGCGCATTGTCGCTTTCCCCGACATCAACTGCCAGACGGCGCCCGGCGATGCCAATGCGCCTGATGTCGATGGTGTGCAGTCGGCTGCTGAATAAAAGCGGTCAGCTTCCATATTCACATTTTGAGATAGAAAGCCGCCCTGCGGTTTTTTGTCGTGTATCAGCGTTCGATACACGATAGGGTTGCTCGTGTCACATGCTGTTCATCTCAGGGGTGGATAACCCCGCATGCCCCACGCGGGCGTAGACCTTTTGCCCAGAGGAGATGTTGGCCATGTCGAATTCCACCCGTGCGATCACCGCATTCGCAGCAGCGCTGCTTGCCACCGTTGCCATTCAGCCTGTTCATGCCGCCGATGCGGCTGCGACCAAGCTCATGGAGCGCGGCGCCAGCGAGGACCTGAGCACGCCCGGCGGCGCACGTCGCATCTCTGGCGACATCACCGAAGCCTACCGCGCCGCGATCGTCGACGGCCGCCCGAAGAACGTCATCCTTCTGATCGGCGACGGCATGGGTGATTCCGAAATCACCATTGCGCGCAACTACGCCGTCGGCGCCGGCCAGTATTTCAAGGGCATCGACGCGCTGCCCGTCACCGGCCAGTACACGCATTACTCGCTCGACAAGAAGACCGGCAAGCCGACATATGTGACCGACTCCGCCGCATCGGGCACCGCCTGGGCGACGGGCGTGAAGAGCTATAATGGCGCGATCGGCGTCGATATCCGCGAAGAGGCGCACGAGACGCTGCTGGAGAAGGCCAAGGCCGCCGGTCTGGCAACGGGCAACGTTTCCACCGCCGAGCTGCAGGACGCAACGCCTGCCGTGCAGATCGCCCATGTCACGCAGCGCAAGTGCTACGGTCCGGAAGCAACGACCGAGAAGTGCGCCAGCAACGCGCTCGAAAATGGCGGCAAGGGTTCGATCACCGAGCAGTTGATCAATGCGCGCGCCGACGTGACGCTCGGCGGCGGCGCCAAGAGCTTCGGCGAGATGGCGAAGGCCGGCGAATGGAAGGGAAAGACGCTGCGCCAGCAGGCCGAAGAGCGCGGCTACAAGATCGTCACCAACGCCGAGGAGCTCTCGGCCGTCAAGCAAGCCAATGACAGCGCCCCGGTTCTCGGCCTCTTCGCCGAGGGTAACATGCCGATCCGCTGGCAGGGCCCGCAGGCCAGCCACTACGGCAATGTCGAGAAGGAGCCTGTCGTCTGCAAGCCGAACGAAAAGCGCACATCGGCCACGCCGACACTGGCGCAGATGACGTCCAAGGCGATCGAACTCCTCAGCACCAACGAGAAGGGCTTCTTCCTGCAGGTCGAGGGTGCCTCGATCGACAAGCAGGACCACGCGGCCAACCCCTGCGGCCAGATTGGCGAGACCGTGGACCTCGACGAAGCCGTCCAGGAAGCGCTGAAGTTCGCGCAGGAAAAGGGCGATACGCTCGTCATCGTCACCGCCGACCACGCGCATGCCAGCCAGATCATCGACGCAAGCACCAAAGCTCCCGGCCTGACGGAAGCGCTGATGACCAAGGACGGCGCCGTGATGGCGGTCAGCTATGGCAACTCGGACGAAGTTGACGACCAAGGCCACACCGGCTCGCAGCTGCGCATCGCAGCCTACGGTCCGCGCGCAGCCAACGTCAGCGGTTTGACCGACCAGACCGACCTGTTCTACACGATCAGTGACGCACTAGACCTGAAAGTCCAGAAGGCCGCGATGAAGTAAGCCGCTCCGGCTTTCTTGGAAGCAATCCGTTCCGGATTGCTTGGGATCATACGGTTTTGCCGGTGCGGCCATGGATTGTGATTGACATTCCAGTGACTTCACCCTAAAGACCGCGCCAGCACGGGGCAGCAATGTCCCGTGTTTCATTTGACATGTCCCGTGGAGTTTCCAGTTCGCGTAACCGGAAAATCCTGTCGGGCCTCCCTCAAAGAGGCCAAAGGAGGGCGTGTTTCCTTCGAGCGGTTTGGAAACAGACCGCCGTAACACTCTGAAAGGAAATACGATGAGCAAGCGCGAATCGTCCAAGTACAAAATTGACCGCCGTATGGGCGAAAACATCTGGGGCCGTCCTAAGTCCCCGGTGAACCGCCGCGAATACGGCCCGGGCCAGCACGGCCAGCGCCGCAAGGGCAAGCTCTCGGACTTCGGTGTGCAGCTGCGCGCCAAGCAGAAGCTCAAGGGTTACTATGGTGACCTGCGCGAGAAGCAGTTCCGCGCGATCTTCGCCGAAGCAGCTCGCCGCAAGGGCGACACTTCTGAAAACCTCATCGGTCTGTTGGAATCCCGCCTGGATGCGATCGTTTATCGCGCCAAGTTCGTTCCGACCGTCTTCGCTGCCCGTCAGTTCGTCAACCACGGCCACGTGACCGTGAACGGCGTTCGCGTCAACATCGGTTCCTACCGTTGCAAGGCCGGCGACGTCATCGAAGTTCGTCAGAAGTCCAAGCAGCTGGTTTCGGTTCTCGAAGCTATCAGCCTGGCTGAACGCGACGTTCCTGAGTACATCGAAGTCGACCACAACAAGATGGTTGCTACCTTCGCTCGTGTACCGGCTCTCAGCGACGTACCGTACGCTGTTGTCATGGAACCGCACCTGGTGGTCGAATTCTATTCGCGTTAATCGCGAGGCGTTTTCGCATACGGAAAAGCCGCCTCTCGGGGCGGCTTTTTTGTTATCTTGAGAGGGGTCGTGATGACGGATTTGCAGGCAATCCTCGACAGTATCTACACCGAACTCCAGCCGCGCATCGGCGAGGGCAAGGTCGCGGATTATATTCCCGAGCTTGCCAAGATCGATCCCGCGCAGTTCGGGCTCTCGGTCGTCACTGTCGACGGCAAGGTCTATAGCGTCGGCGATGCTGCCGTGCCGTTCTCGATCCAGAGTATCTCCAAAGTCTTCATGCTGACGCTCGCGCTCGGCAAGGTCGGCGAAGGGCTGTGGAAGCGGGTCGGGCGCGAGCCGTCGGGCAACTCCTTCAACTCGATCGTCCAGCTCGAGCAGGAAGCTGGTATTCCCCGCAATCCGTTCATCAATGCCGGCGCGATTGCCGTTGCCGACGTGGTGCTTGCCGGACACGAGCCGCGCGAGGCGATCGGCGAAGTCCTGCGCTTCGTGCGCTACCTGGCCGATGATGAAACCGTGACGATCGATGACAAGGTCGCCAAGTCCGAGACGCAGACGGGCTACCGAAATTTTGCGCTCGCCAATTTCATGCGCGCCTACAAGAACATCGATCATCCGGTCGAGCACGTGCTTGGCGTCTATTTCCACCAGTGCGCGCTGTCGATGACCTGCGAGCAGCTGGCCCGCGCCGGCCTCTTCCTCGCCGCCCGTGGCGCTAACCCGATGACCGGCCATTCGGTTGTCTCGCCCAAGCGCGCGCGGCGCATCAATGCGCTGATGCTGACCTGCGGCCACTATGACGGATCCGGCGACTTCGCCTATCACGTCGGCCTTCCCGGCAAGAGCGGCGTCGGCGGCGGCATCTTCGCTGTGGCGCCCGGTATTGCCTCGATCGCCGTCTGGTCGCCGGGGCTGAACAAGGTCGGCAATTCGCAGCTCGGCGCGGTCGCGCTGGAAATGCTCGCGGCGCGCACGGGATGGTCGGTTTTCGGCGATTGATGCTGGGTTGTGGCGCGGCTTTCTGCTAGACGGGATTTGGTTTCGACCTGGGACCTCAACGGATGAGACAATGAATATCGCAGCCAATATCGCGCCAAGCATCGGGGATGAGCTTGAAACGCCTGAGACCGAGGGCGCGATCGCGCATGCGCTGTTTGCCGATGCGCCAAGCTCCGTCTCGTTCAACAAGCTGCGTAAGCGGCTGCTGCGCCAGGTGCGCCAGGCCTTCGACGATTTCGGCATGCTCAAGGGCCAGAAGCGCTGGCTGATCGGGGTTTCCGGCGGCAAAGATTCCTATGGCCTGCTGGCGCTGCTGCTCGATCTGCAATGGCGCGGCCTGCTGCCGGTCGAGCTCATTGCCTGCAATCTCGACCAGGGGCAGCCGAATTTTCCGAAGCATATCCTGCCTGAGTACCTGGCGAAGATCGGCGTCAAGCACCGCATCGAGTATCGCGACACCTATTCGATCGTGAAGGAGAAGGTTCCGGCCGGCGGCACCTACTGCTCGCTCTGTTCGCGCCTGCGCCGCGGCAATCTCTATCGCATCGCCCGCGAGGAAGGCTGCGACGCGCTGGTGCTCGGTCACCACCGCGAGGATATTCTCGAAACCTTCTTCATGAACTTCTTCCACGGCGGCCGCCTGGCCTCGATGCCGGCAAAGCTCCTGAACGACGAGGGTGACCTGATGGTGCTGCGTCCGCTGGCCTATTGCGCCGAGGACGACATGGCAAAATTCGCCGCTGCCATGCAGTTTCCGATCATCCCCTGCGATCTCTGCGGTTCGCAGGACGGGCTGCAGCGCAACGCCATGAAGGACATGCTCGCCGATATCGAGCGCCGAATGCCCGGCCGCAAGGACACGATGCTGCGCGCGCTCTCGCATGTGAACCCGTCGCATCTGCTCGACCCCAAGCTTTTCGACTTCGCCGGCCTGATGGCGGGCGATGCCGCGCCGAAGGCCTGATTTCGTCGCGGACGTAAGCTCTTGTTTTGACACATGTCGTTGTCGCAAAACTGCGGCATAGTCTTTCGGCATGTCACAGCGCCAGGAAGGATGGACCATGGTTTCCAAGATAGATGTCACCACGCTTGCCGATCTCTTGAGGCGGGCGGCGAAGGCGGAGATATTGCCGCGTTTCCGCCGGCTCGGCAGCGACGACGTGCGCGCCAAGACCGAAGCGACCGATCTTGTCACGGAAGCCGATCTCGAAGCCGAGCGGATGATCAAGGCCGAGGTCGCGACGCTGTGGCCGGAGGCACTGTTCATCGGCGAGGAGTCCGTTGCAGCCGATCCGGCGCTGCTTGGCAAGCTGAAGGATGCGTCCTTGTCGATCATCGTCGATCCGGTCGACGGCACCTTCAATTTCGCCTCGGGCATTCCCGCCTTCGGTGTCATGGCCTCGGTGGTCGCGAATGGCGAATGCATCGCCGGCATCATCTACGATCCGATGGGCGACGACTGGGTCATCGCCGAGAAGGGCGCCGGCGCATGGCTGAAGCGTCCCGACGGCGATACGCAGCGTCTTCGTACGTCTGCGCCCGTGGCGCTTGAGCAGATGGTCGGCATGGCCTCGACGGGCTTTCTGGCGCCGGGCAAGCGCGCCGAAGTGCTCGCCAACCTCGCCAAGGTCCGCTTCATCTGCAACTACCGCTGTGCTGCCCACGAACACCGGGCGTTTGCCGGCGGCCACGTGCATTACCTCATGTACAACAAGCTGATGCCCTGGGACCACCTTGGCGGCACGCTCGCCTGCGTCGAAGCCGGCGGCTACGCGGCGCGCTTCGACGGCTCGGCCTATCTGCCGGAGCATGTCGACGGCGGCCTGCTGATCGCACCGGACAAGGAAAGCTGGGAGCTGCTGCGGCGCGAGGTGTTTACGGTTTAGGGGAATGCTCGCTTGAGATGCGGCCGCACGGAATGTGTGGCCGCGTCCGGCTTGAGCGGGAGCTCTTCTTGAAGCATGTTGTGCTTGCCGACGTCTTCGGGAGGAACACCAATGAGCTTCGAGTATCTTCTGACCGCCTTCATCATATGTGTGACGCCGGGGATCGGCGTGATCTATACGCTTTCCTCCACTCTGGGTGGGGGAATTCGCGCCGGCTTCTGGGCCGCAATCGGCTGTACTGTCGCTACCGTCCTTCATCTGGCAGTCGCCATGGCCGGGCTCGCCGCCGTGCTCTACACCAGCGCGATCCTGTTCCAGACGGTCAAGTTTGCCGGTGTTGCATACTTGATCTGGATGGCCTGGGCTGTTCTCAACGATCATGAGGGGCTGTCGGTTCGGCCGAGTGCGCCAGCATCCGCCGTCCGGCTCGTGTGGCGCGGAATCCTGCTGAACATCCTGAACCCCAAGCTGCCGCTGTTTTTCATTGCATTCATTCCGCAATTCGTCCCGGCGGGTAGCTCGATCGGCGTTCTGGTCGAGCTCGGCTTTGGCTTCACCCTGATGACCTTTGCGGTGTTCATGGGATACGCGGTGGCTGCCGCAACGGGCAGGGAGAGACTGTTGCAGAGCCGGCGTGCGATGAACTGGATGCGCCGGGCCTTTGCCGCCTCCTTCGCCTTTCTGGGATTGAAGCTGGCGACCGAGGCAACGCGATAGGCTGCCGTGCGGAATTGAAAAGGCCCCGTTGCCGGGGCCTCTTGATGTTTAAAAATGTCCCGCGCCCGGATCGAGCTGCGGATCGTCGCCCGGGTGGGTGAAGAGTTTGCCGCCTTCAGCCCAGAGCGTGGCCACGATGCTGATCAGGCCGAAGAGCGCGAAGCCGCCGAAGAGCGGCTGCACGGTGCCGTTGAACAGCTGGCCGACCGCGCCGCCGAGGATGGCGCCGAAGGTGGTCGAGACGAAGCCGGTGATCGAGGTGGCGGTGCCTGCGAGATTGCCCATCGGCTCCAGGCTGATCGCCGTGAAGTTGGTGGCGATCACGGCGAACATCATCAGCAGGATGGTGAACAGCGTATAGGCCAGCGTGAAGCTTGGCGTGCCGCCGAGCGCCTTGAAGAAGCCGATCGCCGAGATGATGGTGAAGAGGATCATCGCGACGTGCGAGATGCGGCGCATGCCGAACTTGCGCACGAAGAAGCCGTTGGCGAAGTTGGCGACCGCGATGCCGCCGGCGGTCGCCGCAAAGGCGATGGGAAGCCAGTCGCCAAGGCCGTAGACCTCGCCGAAGACCTGCTGAACGGAGATGACATAGGCGCTGATGACGGCGGTGAACATGGTCAGGCCGATCATGTAGCCGCAGGTGATCTTGTTGGTCAGAACCGTCTTGAAGCCATCGACAATGTTGCCGAAGGAGAGCGGAATGCGCTCTTCGCGCGGCAGCGATTCCTTCAGGCGCAGTGATGCCCAGATGAACAGGATGGCGCCGACGATGCCGAGCAGGATGAAGATCCAGTGCCAGTTGGCATAGGTGATGATCAGCTGCCCGACCGAGGGGGCGACGATCGGCACGATCATGAAGACGATCATGACATAGGACATGACGCGCGCCATTTCGCGGCCACCGAAACAGTCGCGGACGACGGCCATGGTGGTGATGCGGACGGCCGCGCCGCCGAGGCCCTGGATGAAGCGCATGACGAGCAGCATTTCGAAGCTGCCGGTGGCAGCTGCGCCGAACATCGCGAGCACATAGACCGCGAGGCCACCGAGCATGATGTTGCGGCGGCCGAACGTGTCCGACAGGCTGCCGAAGATGATTTGCGAGACGCCGAAACCGAGGAAGAAGACGCCGATGACGAGCTGCGCGTCGTTGGCGTTGGCGACATTGAGCGCATGGCCCATGGCGGGCAGGGCAGGCAGCATGCTGTCGATCGCCATGGCGACGCTTGCCGTCATGATGGCGATGGTGATGACGAATTCGAGGAAGCCCATGCCGATGCGGCTGGACCCCTGGTTTTCGGTATGCGGCTTATGGGGCGGCGTCATGTGATTGTCCTGAAATATAGATTTGTCTCAATCGTCGCATGCTTGCTCAAACAGCCGGATTATGCGGCTGGAAGAGCTTTCCCTTCTCGGCGATCAGCACAAAGACGAGGCCGATGATCGAGACGGTGAAATAACCGGCGACCATGGGAAGTGCGGTGCCGTTGAAGGCCTGGCCGATGCCGGCGCCGATCAGCGCGCCGCCGACGGTGCTCATGAAACCGAGAACCGAGGAGGCGGTGCCGGCGACGTGCCCGAGCGGCTCCATGGCCAGCGAATTGAAGTTCGAGCCGATCCAGCCGAACTGGAACATCGCCAGGCCGAAGAAGCCGATGAACAGGAAGAACGGCATCGGGTGCGGCCCGAACACCAGGGCAAGCAGCCAGATGGTGTTGATGGTGATGAAGCCAAGCAACGCGCCATGCGACAGGCGGCGCATGCCGAACTTGCCGACGAGGCGCGAGTTCAGGAACGACGACATCGACATGAAGACCGCGACGCCGGCAAAGGCGAAGGGGAAATAGACGCCGAGGCCATAGATGCCGACATAGATTTGCTGCGCCGAGTTGATGAAGCCGAACAGCGAGCCGAATATGAAGGTGCTGGCGATCGTGTAGCAGAGCGCGATACGGTTCGTCAGAACGAGCTTGAAGCCACCGAGCACCGATTTCGCGGTGAAGGGACGAACATTTTCCGGGCGCAGCGTCTCGGGCAGGCGGAGATAGGCCCACCCGGCAATGATGGCCGCCATGACGGCGATGAACAGGAAGATCAGATGCCAGCTGCCGAACAGCATAATGATCTGGCCGCTGCCCGGCGCGATGACGGGAACGATCATGAAGACCATCATGATTAGCGACATGACCTCGGCCATCTGTCGGCCGCCATAGATATCGCGAACGATCGAGATGGTGATGACGCGGGTGGCTGCGGAGCCGAGACCCTGTACGAAGCGCAGGATCAGCAGGCCTTCGAAGGTGGGTATCAGCGCGCTGCCGAGGGAGGAACAGATGTAGATGCCGATGCCGGCCAGCAGGGGGAGGCGGCGACCGAAGCGATCGGACAGCGGGCCATAGATGAGCTGGGCAAAACCGAAGCCGAGAAGGTAGCTGGAGACGACGAATTGGCGATGGTTTTCGCTTTCGACGTTCAGGCTGGCGCCGATCTGCTGCAGCGCCGGCAGCATGATGTCGATCGCCAACGAGTTGATCGCCATCAGGAAGGCGGCAAGCGCGATGAACTCACCCTTGCGCATGGGGATGCGGCCCACGTGCGCGGCTTGTGATGAATCTGTCACAATGTAATTCCCAAAAACAGGCCAAGGCGCTGTTCAGCACAGCGCCTCGGACTCAAAATACAGAAATGGAAACCGGGCGGACGCCCGGTGACCGGTCAGGTCAAGCAGCGCCGCGAACGGTTACGCCGTTTTCCTGGAAGTGCTGCTGCAATTCGCCAGCCTGGAACATTTCCTTGACGATGTCGCAGCCGCCGATGAATTCACCCTTGACGTAGAGCTGGGGAATGGTCGGCCAGTTGGAGTAATCCTTGATGCCCTGGCGGATTTCCGAATCAGCGAGCACGTTGACGCTCTTGTAGTCGACGCCGATGTAATCGAGAATCTGCACGACCTGGCCGGAGAAACCACACTGGGGAAACTGCGGCGTGCCCTTCATGAAGAGGACGACGTCGTTGGTCTTGATTTCGTTGTCGATGAATTCGTTGATGCCGCTCATGGGACTTAATCCTTTCAACAGGCGAGTTAAAGGCCCGCCGTTTCAATCGTTAAGCTTAGATAGCATGTGACGACCGGAATTCCAGCAGGTGGGAACAAAAAAAGGAGGGCCCTATCGGTCTGATGTTCCCGCTGTTGCCGAAGCGTTACGCCTGGCCATCGCCTTTTGAAGCCTCCTGAGAATTTACGGAGGTTTTAAGCCAATCCACGAAGACAGAGGCCTGAGGCGAGAGATCCTCGAAGCTCCTGGCGACAAGCCAGTATGCGCCATGCGGAATGGTGGTATCGAAGAGCTGCACAAGTTCTCCCGCCATGAGTTCATCGCGGATAAACATCCTGTCCATCAATGCGATACCCTCTCCGCGCAGCGTCGCTTGCAGGATGAGCGCGCCATCGGGATAGACCGAGCCGCGCGTTTCGCCGGCCTGTGCACCGGCGGCCGTAAACCAGCGATGCCAAAGGTCTCGATCGTCTTCATGAAGCAACGGGAATTGCAGCAGATCCGTCGGCTTGGTCACGGGGCCGCGCGCACTCAGCAGATTGGGCGCGATCACGGGGATCATTGTCACGTCGGCGAGCCATTGGCATTCCACCCTCGGCCACTCCGTTCTCGTCGCGCTGTGGCGAAGGGCGATCTCCACGCGGCCGGCCCTGAATTCGACCGGGCGCGGGTCCACGTCAAGCAACAGGTCGATATCGGGTTGCAAGTGACGAAATGAGGCTAGGCGCGGTGCCAGCCAGCCCGCCGCGAAGGACGGTTCGACGCTGATCGACAATAACGAAGCGGGCTTGTTGGCCTTCAGGCGGTCGAGAGATGTGCCGATCGCATCGAAACTCGCTGTAAGGATGGCCAGCAACGTCTCGCCCGAGCCGGTGAGAGCGACCATACGGTGGTGCCGCTCGAACAGCGGTTGGCCAAGCTGCCGCTCCAGTTCGCGCACCTGCCGGCTAACCGCGGACTGTGAAATCAGCAGTTCGTCGGCCGCCCGGGTGAAGCTCCGCAGACGCGCCGCGACCTCGAAACTGCGTAGGGCGGTCAAAGGTAGGCGACCACGTTTCATGGATAACCTCAAGTCATGCGAAGTGGACGATAAGCTCGTTTGAAGACCTTGGGCAACCGGAATTCAATGGCCATCGCGATCAAACCCGCGAGGAAAGACCGTGTGGAGCGAAGTCTATAGTCTGATCATAGATGTCATCCGGATCGTCTCGTTTCAGCCGCGCGGCGCCGACAACGCGTGGCGAGCGACCGGCGATTGGCCGATTGAAGACGATTGGGATGTGGAGTCGAGAGTGGAGACGTGCCGCCGTAGGCAGTCGAGGGACGATTGAATTGACGGCACGCGTTCACGGAAGAATGAGAAACAAAAATGCCCGGCGGAACCGGGCATTTTTTAACAGGCTATGACGGCAGGCCTTATTCCGGCGCCGAGGTCTGCAGCGCCAGCGCGTGCAGGACGCCGCCCATGTTGCCCTTCAGCGCGTCGTAGACCATCTTGTGCTGCTGCACGCGGCTCTTGCCGCGGAAGGCTTCGGCTACGACTTCGGCGGCGTAGTGATCGCCGTCGCCGGCCAGATCACGGATGACCACCTTTGCGCCGGGGATGCCGGCCTTGATCATGTCTTCGATGTCACCGGGTTTCATGGCCATGGTCGATTACTCCTTGCGCATCATTCCGCGGCAGCGAGCGTGCCGCTGCCATCCATGAATTCAGGGAACCATGATTCATGGGCGTGGCGCAATTGCTGAATCGGCAGCGACAGCAGATCGTCGACGACAAGCGCGTCGCCTTCGACCGTGCCGAGGCGGCGGAACGGAACGCCCGCACCTTCCGCGTTGGCGCAGACGAAGCTGGCGACATCGGCCGGAACGGTCAGAACGTAGCGCGCCTGGTCCTCACCGAAGAGGAGCCCGTGGGTTTCGCCGCGACCTTCGCTGAGGCTGATGTTCAGGCCCTTGCCCGAGGACATCGCCATTTCCGCCAGAGCAAGCGCCAGGCCGCCCGAGGAAATGTCGTGGCAGGCGGTTGCCTGGCCGTTGCGAATGACGGAGCGGACGAAGTTGCCGTTACGGCGTTCGGCGAAGAGATCGACTTCCGGCGGCGGGCCGTCGGTGCTGCCGAGAATATCGCGCAGGTAGATCGAGGAGCCGAGATGGCTGCCGTCGAGGCCGATCATGATGACCTTGTCACCATCGGATGCGCTGCCGATGCGCGCCATCTTCTTCCAGTCACCAAGCAGGCCGACGCCGGCGATGGTGGGGGTCGGGAGGATCGCGACGCCGTTGGTCTCGTTATAGAGCGAGACGTTGCCAGATACGATCGGGAAGTCGAGCGCGCGGCAAGCTTCGCCGATGCCCTTCACGGCCTGCACCAGCTGGCCCATAATCTCGGGCTTTTCCGGGTTGCCGAAGTTGAGGTTGTCGGTCGCCGCCAGCGGCTCGGCGCCGGTCGCGGTGATGTTGCGCCAGCATTCGGCCACAGCCTGCTTGCCGCCCTCGAACGGATCGGCCTCGACATAGCGCGGCGTCACGTCGGAGGAGAAGGCAAGCGCCTTGGTCGGATGCGTGTCGACGCGCACGACGCCGGCATCGCCACCCGGCAGCTGCAGCGAGTTGCCCTGGATCAGCGTGTCATACTGTTCGTAGACCCAGCGGCGGCTGGATTCATTCGGCGAGCCGACGAGCTGGATCAGCGTTTGGCCGTAATCCTCGGGGGCTGCCACCAGATTGGCAGGGAGCGGTGCGCGCTTGTCGGCCTCGCGCCAGGGGCGGTCATATTCCGGTGCCTGATCGCCAAGATCCTTGATCGGCAGGTCGGCGACTTCAACGCCCTGGTGCATGACGCGGAAGCGCAGGTCATCCGTGGTCTTGCCGACGATCGCGAAATCGAGGCCCCACTTGACGAAGATCGCCTTGGCCACTTCTTCCTTGGCGGGCTCGAGAACCATGAGCATGCGCTCCTGGCTTTCCGACAGCATCATCTCGTAAGCGGTCATCTGGTCCTCGCGCACCGGAACGGTGTCGAGGTCGAGCAGGATGCCGAGATCGCCCTTGGCGCCCATTTCGACAGCCGAGCAGGTGAGGCCAGCCGCGCCCATGTCCTGGATGGCGATGACGGCGCCGGTCTGCATCAGCTCAAGGCAGGCTTCGAGCAGGCACTTTTCGGTGAAGGGGTCGCCGACCTGAACGGTCGGGCGCTTCTCTTCGATCGATTCGTCGAATTCGGCCGATGCCATGGTCGCGCCGCCGACGCCATCACGGCCGGTCTTGGCACCGAGATAGACGACGGGCAGGCCGACGCCCTTGGCTTCGGAGAGGAAGATGCCATCGGACTTGGCAAGGCCGGCCGCAAATGCGTTGACCAGGATGTTGCCGTTATAGCGCGCGTCGAACTCGACTTCGCCGCCGACCGTCGGAACGCCGAAGGAATTGCCGTAGCCGCCAACGCCGGAGACGACGCCGGACACGAGATGCTTCGTCTTCGGATGATCAGGGGAGCCGAAACGCAGGGCGTTCATGGCGGCGATCGGGCGGGCGCCCATGGTGAAGACGTCGCGCAGAATGCCGCCGACGCCGGTCGCGGCGCCCTGGTAGGGCTCGATGTAGGACGGGTGGTTGTGGCTCTCCATCTTGAAGACGACGACGTCGCCGTCATCGATATCGACGACACCGGCGTTTTCGCCCGGGCCCTGGATAACGCGCGGCCCCTTGGTCGGCAGCGTGCGGAGCCACTTCTTGGAGGATTTGTAGGAGCAGTGCTCGTTCCACATGGCCGAGAAGATGCCGAGCTCGGTGAAGGTTGGCTCCCTGCCGATCAGATCCAGAATCCGCTGGTATTCGTCCGGCTTCAAGCCGTGGGCGGCGATCAATTCTGGAGTGATCGGGCGGGTATTGGAAATGGTCATGAGCTCTGCGAAGTCCCTGCCGTTGCGCGATTTCGGTGTCTTTAGCCTAAGTGGGTGCGGCGCGCGACAGAAAAAAGCCCGCTGTTCACAGAGAGCGGGCTTCGGAGTTCAATATCGGGAAGTTTAGAACTTGTAGCCGAGCTGGATACCGGCGCGCGTCATACCGTTGTTCGGTCCGTCGCAGAGATTTGCGTGCGAGGAATGGGCGACTTGCGCCATGACATTCCAGTGCGCGTCGAAGCGATAACCGGCGCCGACATATTCGTGGAAGAGGAAGCGACAACCGAGATCGGGACCATCGGCGCTGTTGTCGAGATCGCCATTGTGCCAGACGCCACCGAAACCGGCTTCGGCGAAGACCTTCTCATTGAAATTGACCGTCCAGGCGAGACCGCCAAAGATCTGCGTCGCTTCGCCCGAGGTGCCGATCGAGGTGCCGAGGTTCAGGCGCGGACGCGCCAGCGTCTGCTTCCAGTCCGTTGCCGTATCCTGGCCGAACGGGTCGAAGAAGACCGTGACTTCAGGGAAAACGCCATCTTCGTGGCTGTGGCCGCCCTGTATCGACGCCGAGGCGCCAAAGCGCAATTCGTCGAAGATCTTTTCATCCGCATGGGCCGAGACCGGCAGGAGCGAGATGTTTGCAAGGAGAGCCGCGAGAAGTAATCCGCGACCGGTCGATGCCGATGCCATGCTGTTCATTATCATGCGCCGCCTTTGGTGCCGGCGCAGATCGCCGTCGTCACCCTAATTGGTAGCATGCAAATCGATTCGGTAAAGCAGACAGGCGCTGAAAGCCCTAGATTTTAACGGGTGCGGCTGATCTGCAACAGCTTCAGACCTCGCCGTCGTATCCGGCGCCGCCGCTTTCAAGCAGGCGTCGAACTGTCATCAAACCTGCAACCATTTCCCCTCTATCCTTGGGGGAGGAGAAGCTGATGCGCACGCGGTGATAGACCTTGTCGGTCCGGGCCGCCTTGAACTCGTCTTCGTCGTCGATCAGCACGCCATCGCGGAAGGCGGCGTTCTTGAAGGTGCCGGAGAGCCAGGGATCGGGAAGTTTTAGCCAGATGAACGGCACATGCGGGTGCGAGACAAAGTCGAAGCCCTGCAGCGTCTCGCGCGCCAGTCGCTCGCGCCCTGAAAGCTCCGTGATGCAGGCCTCGCGGATCTCATGCGCCTCGCCGCTTTCGACAAGACGGGCGCAGGCTTCAGCCAGAATGAAGGGCAGGCCGCCGGTGATCATCTTGTGGGTGACCTTGATGCGCTGGGCGAAATGCGGCGGGCAGGCGACCCAGCCGCCACGGATGCCCGCGGCCACCGATTTCGAGAGTCCGCTGATGAGGAAGGTGCGATCGGGCGCCAGCGAGGCCAGCAACGGGTTTTCGTCGCCCGTCATGCCGCCATAGAGATCGTCCTCAATCAGCCAGACCCCATGCCGCCGCGCGATTTCGGCGATCTTGGCGCGCCGCTCATGCGGCATGGTTGATAGCGTCGGGTTGTGGGCCGTCGGCATCAGGAAGGCGAGCTTAGGGTGCTGCTGCGAGCAGAGGCGCTCGAAATCATCGGGAATGACGCCATGCTCGTCGGAATCGACGGTGATGGTGCGCCGGCCAAGGATGCGGGCGCTGCGGCTCACCTGCGTATAGCTGAGGTTCTCGAAGACGATCTTGTCACCGGGCGATGATATGGCCGAGATGACCGCGATGGCGGCCGCGTGCGCGCCGAGCGTGGGCACGATGTTTTCAGTGTCGGGCGCCCAGTCGTTGCGTGACAGCCAACGGCGCCCCGCCTCATACCAGTTCTTCGGGAAGACGCGCGAATAGGAGGAGATTTCGGCAAGCTGCTGCTCGCCGATATCGGCAAGGATGCGGCCGATGGCTTTGCCCTGGCCAAGATCGGGAGCCGCCGTCGTGTCGAAGCGGATCTTTCCTGATGGCGCGTCGATTGTCCTGGTGCCGCCGAGCGCGATCGTCAGCGGATCGGGCTGATTGCCCGGCGCCGTCTCCGCCCGGTCCAGCACGTAAGTCCCGCGTCCAACTTCGCCCGCCACCAGGCCACGCTCGTGCACCAGCGCGTAGGCGCGGCCGATTGTGCCGATTGTCACGCCGATATCATACGCGAGATTGCGCTGCGGCGGCAGCTTGCTGCCTGCGGGCAGTGCACCGCTGGCGATAGCGGATTCGATATTGTCCGCAAGACGCAGATAAACGGGACCGGAACCGCGCGAGAGATCAGGGAGCCAATTTGTCATGATGACAATTTCCTAGATTGTCACCCTCTGTATGTCAAGTCTATCAGGGTGAACGCATACAATCAGCGATCGGATAGTGACATGTCAGTAGTGCCTGACTTCAGGAGAGACAATCGGCTCCACCAGGCGGAACAATTCCGCGATACGCCGAGGTTCAATCGGCACGACGTGTGGGCCACTCTTGGTCGCGTTTGGGGCAAGTTCGCGCTCTGGCAGCAGAAGCGGGCCAGCCGGCGCGTGCTCCGGGATCTCACGGATACGGAGCTCCTCGACATCGGCATCAGCAGGGCCGATGCCGGCAAGGAAGTCGGCAAGTCGTTCTTCTGGGATTGAGGCTTGGTCGCGCTATCGGCGGCTTAGCTGCAGCTCTTGTTGCCGCCGGCCCAGCGCGTGACGTCGCCGGCGATGCGCGGGCGTGCCGGGCTATCCATCATCGGACCAAAGGCGTCGAGCTTGGAAGGGTTGCCTTCCGCCTGGACGACCAGCAACGGCCGGCTTTCCGGGCTGCCCTTGTGGACGACCAGAATGCGCGGGCGGCCGGAGAAGGAGTTGAGCTCCGGCGCCAGCTTGTAGGCGGCAAACGCCGCGTCGCCCGACTTGAACCAGCAATTGTTGGCGGCTACCGCCACGCGTTCCATGGTCGACAGCGCGCTACGGTCCTGGCTGGGCGCCGGTGTCTTGGATTGGCACGACGCAACCAGTGCCGCGGTCGCGGCAATGGCGAGGACATGTGTCAGGGGAAGGTGAGGGCGCATCGATCTTGCTCCAGTGGACCGGATGAATGGCCTCATATCCGTTTAAGGTTAAGCAGCGATTACGTCGAGCGCGGAAGCGAACAACGCCCGGCCGTCGGAGCCGCCGTGGGCTGCTTCGATCAGGTTTTCCGGATGCGGCATCATGCCGAGCACGTTGCCGCCCCCGTTCATGACGGCTGCGATGTCGTTCAGCGAGCCGTTCGGGTTGGTGCCCTCGGCGTAACGGAAGACCACCTGGCCGTTGCCCTCGATCTTCGCCAGCGTCTCGGCGTCGGCGAAGTAGTTGCCGTCGTGATGGGCGACCGGGCAGCGGATGACCTGGCCCTTGGCATAAGCGCGGGTGAAATCCGTCTCGGCATTGGCCACTTCGAGCTTGATCTCGCGGCAGACGAACTTCAGCGAGGAATTGCGCATCAGCGCGCCCGGCAGCAGGCCGGATTCGACCAGGATCTGGAAGCCGTTGCAGACGCCCAGAACCTTCACACCCTTGTTGGCCTTCTCGATGATCGCCTGCATGACTGGCATGCGCGCGGCGATCGCGCCGCAGCGCAGATAGTCGCCATAGGAGAAACCGCCCGGGATGACGATCAGATCGACATCGGGGATATCGGTCTCCGTCTGCCAGATCGTCACCGGCGCCTGGCCGGAGATCTTGGTGAGAGCGGCGATCATGTCACGATCGCGATTGAGGCCCGGAAGCTGAACGACGGCGGATTTCATGGGTGTGGTTCAAACCTTGCTTGTGCTTGTGCGAGTTCTCGAAGTTCGAGACGGTTTTCAATGCGTTCGAGACGTTGGTCGTGACGGTCGAGCACGCTGTAGATGTTGTGGATGTCGTGATGCATGGACACCATCGTTCCGCGCATCGCGTTCATCTCTTCCTTCAATCCGCGCTGGCCGAATTTCAGCTCAGCAATGTCTGCATGCACGCGCTTCAGAAGTTCATACACGAGTTCACTGCTGATTTCAGCCATCGGACAATCTCTGCAACCACTAGTCGAGAGAAATAGTATAGTTCTCGATAACGGTGTTGGCGAGGAGTTTTTCGCACATGGCCTTGATGTCGCCCTCAGCCTTGGCCTTGTCGGTGCCTTCGACTTCGACATCGAATACCTTGCCCTGGCGGACATGGCCGACGCCGTCGAAGCCGAGAGCGCCGAGCGCGCCTTCGATGGCCTTGCCCTGCGGATCGAGAACGCCGTTTTTCAGCGTGACGGTTACACGAGCCTTGATCACTTTGTCTTCCCTGCCTTTTTAGCGAATGTCTTGCTTAGCCGTTGTGTTACTTGACGAGAACCGGACCGGTGCCGCGCACAGGCTCGTTCTCGTTGATGATGCCGAGGCGGCGCGCCACTTCCGAATAGGCTTCGAGAAGGCCACCCATGTCGCGACGGAATCGGTCCTTGTCCATCTTTTCCTGGGTGTCGATGTCCCAGAGACGGCAGCTGTCCGGCGAGATTTCGTCGGCGAGGATGATGCGCATCATGTCGCCTTCATAGAGGCGGCCGCATTCGATCTTGAAGTCGACGAGCTGGATGCCGACGCCCAAGAACAGGCCGGTCATGAAGTCGTTGACGCGGATCGCCAGCGCCATGATGTCGTCGAGCTCAGCAGGATTGGCCCAGCCGAAGGCGGTGATGTGCTCTTCGGAGACCATCGGGTCTTCGAGCGCGTCCGACTTGTAGTAGAACTCGATGATCGAGCGCGGCAGCACCACGCCTTCCTCTATGCCCAGGCGCTTGGCCAGCGAGCCGGCGGCGACATTGCGCACGACGATCTCAAGCGGGATCATCTCGACTTCGCGGATCAACTGCTCGCGCATGTTGAGGCGGCGGATGAAGTGCGTGGGAATGCCGATCTTGTTCAGATGGTTGAAGATGAACTCGCAGATGCGGTTGTTCAGAACGCCCTTGCCATCGATGACTTCGTGCTTCTTCTTGTTGAAGGCGGTGGCGTCGTCCTTGAAGAACTGGATCAGCGTGCCTGGCTCGGGTCCCTCATACAGAATCTTGGCCTTGCCCTCGTAAATACGGCGGCGACGGTTCATTGCGATTGTTCTCTTGTCGTTGGCGCTCTTGGGATTAGCGCGAGTGGATCGATCTCGTGGCGTCCCCATAAAGGAAAAGCGAGGGTTTCACAATCCGCCTGTCACTCCTTCCCCGGATTCCGGTCTTCCGGAGCACCGATGCGAGAATCGAATGTCTAAGAAATCCATTCTACCCCGTTTCCCGGCTTAACAAAACGACCGTAGGTTTATGCCGGGGTTGTGCAGTGTTTTATTTGGCGGCAGTCGCCTTGCTCGGCTTGCGGGGCGTCGGCGTATGGGCGGCCGCGGCCGCCTGGCGCCAGCTGGCAGCGCGTACGAAGGAGGGGATCTGCATTGCCGGCATCGGGCGGGCCAGCGCATAGCCCTGCAGCACGTCGCAGCCGAGGTCGCCCAGGATACGGGCGTGCTCCATGGTCTCGACGCCTTCTGCGGTCACCAGAATGCTCAGGGAGCGACCGATCTCGATGATCGAGCGGACGAGCTTGCGCTGCTCGGACGAGGTCGGCAGCATGCGGATCAGTTCGCGATCGATCTTCAGCGTCTTCGGGCTAAGCCTCAGCAGGCTGACGATCGAGGCGTGGCCGGTGCCGAAGTCGTCGATCTCGATGTCGATGCCGAGGCGGCGGAACTGGCGGAGATTGGCGATGACGGCGTCGTCGCAATCATCGAGCGAAATGGATTCCAGAAGCTCGAACGCAATGGTTCCAGGCACGATCTTCAGCGCGCGCAGCTTCTTGCCGAGCGCCGGGTCGTCAAGTCTCCGCGAGGAGACATTGACCGCGATCTTCGGAATGACGATGCCTTCGCTCTCCCAGGCGGCGCGATCGACCAGCGCCTGCTCGAGAATGACGCCGTCGATTGTCGCCACGACGTTGATGTCCTCGGCGATGTCGAGGAAGCGATCGGGGGCCAGCAGGCCATGTTCGCGGTGTTGCCAGCGGGCGAGCGTCTCGACACCGGTCACGTCGAGTGTGCGGGCATCGAACTGCGGCTGATAGAAGGGCACGAATTCGCGCCGCTCAAGGCCGATCAGGATATCGTCGGCCAATCGCTTGCTGGCGATCACCTGGCGGCGGGCGTCCTTGGAGAAGAATTCGTGCCGGTTCCTGCCGCCGCTCTTGGCGCGATAGAGCGCGATGTCGGCGTTGAGCAGGAGTTGCTTGCCGTCGAGCATCGGGCCGCTGTCGGTGGCGATACCGACGCTGGCGCCGAAGCGGCATTCGTGATGCTCGTAGCGGATCGGACGGCTGAGCTCGCGCACGATGCGCTCGGCCATGTTGGAGATCTTTTTCGGCGTGACATCGAGCGCGCAGAGCACCACGAACTCGTCGCCGCCGATGCGTGCCACGAAATCGCCAGGCCGAACGGTCTCGGTCAGCACTGAGGCTGCGTGCTTCAGCATGGCATCGCCGGCGCGGTGGCCGAGCGTGTCGTTGATCTGCTTGAAGCGATCGAGGTCGATATGCAGCACCGCGAGCGTATCGTCGGTAGTGCTTGCTCTTGTCGAATATTCTTCAAGCTTGCGGTCGAGATAGCGGCGGTTCGGCAGCCCGGTCAAAAAGTCATGGAGGGCGAGATGCTCGATGCTCTCCTTGGCTGCCTCAAGTTCGCGGTTGTGGGCCTCGGCGAGGTCCTTGGCGCGCTGGAGCTCGGCGTTGAGCGCCACTTCCTCGGTCACGTCCCAATTGGCGCCGATCAGCTTGCGGTGGCCGTTACCGTCGATGAAGAAGGCCGCCTTGGCGCGGATAACGCGCTCGGCGCCGTCGCCGCGGATGATCCTGAATTCGTGCTGGAAGCCCGACTGGCGCTCGATGTTCTCCGCCACCGTCGCCTGCACCCTGTCCCGGTCGTCGGGATGCAGCGTTTCGGTCCAGACGTCGCCCTGCGAGGCGCGTGTCGGGTTCGTGATGCCGTAGATCCACAAGAGGCGCGCGTCCCATTCGACGGTGCCGGCATCGAGATCGGATTCGAACACGCCGATCCCCGAAATGTCGAGCGCAAGATCGAGCCGCCGCGACATGTGCGCAAGCCGTTCTTCGGCCTCCTTGCGGGCGGTGATGTCGGTATCAGTGCCGACGAGGCGGGCAGGGGCGCCGTTTTCGTCCCACTCGACGCAGGCGCCACGGCATTCGATCCAGATCCAGTGGCCGTCCCTATGTCGCTCGCGATATTCGAAGACACGAAAATTCGGATCGCCGGCATTCTGCCGGTCGATCGCCTCGATGACGAAGGCGCGGTCGTCGGGATGGATCAGCGCGATCCAGGCATCGTAGTCGCCATCCGCCTCTTCGTCGGGCGCCATGCCGCGCATGGTCTTCCACGTTTCGGAATAATAGCGCGTTCCAGCCTTGAGATTGTGATCCCATACGCCGAGATCCGAGCCGACGAGTGCGTAGTTCCAACGGCTTTCGCGCTCGACCAGCGCGTCGGTCTCGCGATCGGATGCATCCGCTGAAGCGATAATCACATCGCTCTTTGTGGAACCAACCTCTTGATCAGGCCTCTTCTTGGTCAATGCTCGCACTCGCTCGTCTGGCGTGTGTCAATTTGCTTATATTAAATTAAGCCGAGCTTAATATCGGAGCAAACTTATCGCGCTGTCCAGTGCTCCCAAAGTCGTGCTCTCGGTCACATGCATCCGGCGGAGCAATCGCGGCGATGTCATTTGCCACGGCGTCACAACGCCGGCAAAATAGCTGTTCGGTGTTTTCCGCCCTATATGATGGGTATGGAGGAAAAGCCATGGCTCAGGATTGGCCAATGTTCATCATGCAATGCGTCGTGCTCGCCGCGTTCGCGAGCGTGTTTTTCGTGCGCGGCGAGGGCGACTGAGTCTGTCCGCGTGGGAATGCGAGCGCGGCCTAACCCTTCAGACGGCTGAGGAACTGCGCGAAGACCATCGTGCCCTCGGGCCACGGGCCGTGACCGGAATCGGCGTTGATGTGGCCGGACTCTCCCGCATCAACAAGCAATGAGCCCCAGCTAGCGGCGATCTCGTCGGCATGCTCGTAGGTGCCGAAGGGATCGTTGCGGCTCGCGACCGTGACGCTCGGAAACGGCAAGGGCTCGCGCGGGTAGGGGCCGAAGGTCATCAGATGCTTCGGGCGGATATCGGGGTTGGTGACATCGGGCGGCGCCACCAGGAAGGCGCCGGCAACCGGCTTCTCGAATTGCGGGATCGCATGCAGAAGCGACGGCACGCCGAGCGAGTGGGCAACAAGCACCACCGGGCGGGTCGATTTGTTGACTTCCTCTGCAATCCGCGCTGCCCAATCCTCGCGCACGGGCTTGGACCACTCCGCCTGCTCGACGCGGCGCGCGGTACTGAGTTTCGCCTCCCAGCGGCTCTGCCAGTGGTCGGGGCCGGAGTTGGTGTAACCGGGGATGATGAGGATTTCGGCGTCTGAAGCTTTCATGGTGCCGCCGATGTGAGAAGGCGGGGCGATAAAGTCAAGGGAAAGCAGGACAGCTCGGCCAATTTTTGTTATGTTAGCGCATTGCCGGTCGCGTTCGATGTCGGCACCGCCGATGCTTTCGCCGCTGGCCTCAATGGCTGAGGAGGAGAAAGCCATGACGGCATTCCACGTCATGTCCGGCGCGGACGATGTCTATTCGCGCCCGGTCATCAACAAAATTGGCCTTGCCGACGTCTTCGACGCCATCCGGCTCGGGATGATGGATTTCAGGGAAAAACCATCGCATTACGTGTTTCTGTGTCTGATGTATCCGATCGCGGGCATTTTTCTCGCGGTCGCCACGTCGAGCGCCAACCTGCTGCCGATGATCTTTCCGCTGATCGCGGGCTTCGCCCTGATCGGGCCTCTGGCTGCCATCGGTCTCTACGAGATCAGCAGGCGGCGGGAGGTAGGGATGGACAGTTCCTGGCGGCATGCGATGGAAGTGACGCGGTCGCCGGCCTTTCCGTCGATCGTCACCGGCGGGCTGATGCTGTTTGCCTTCTTCGTCGTCTGGCTGGTGGCGGCGCAGACGCTCTATCTCAATGTGTTGAGCGACGTGTTTCCGCGATCGATATCAGCCTTCTTCTCGGAGATCTTCGGCACAACAGAAGGCATGCAGCTGATCATCTGGGGCAATCTGATCGGGTTCGGCTTTGCGCTGATCGTGCTGGCGACCACCGTCGTCACCTTCCCGATCCTGCTCGACCGCGACATCGGCCTCGTGGCCGCCATGGAGACGTCGCTGCGGGCGACGTTCGCCAGTCCGGTTCCAGTCCTGTGCTGGGGGCTGATCGTTGCCGTGTCGCTTGCCGTCGCCACCATCCCGCTCTTCGTCGGGCTGGCGCTGGTGATGCCGATCCTCGGCCATTCGACCTGGCACCTCTATCGCAAGCTGGTGGCGCCGCCGATCGTTTGATCGCCATCTGGTTCACTCAGGAACCCAATGCCTCCCGCGGAGTTTGACTGGTGCAAGCTTTGAGGGAGGCAAACATGGCAGACACGCAGCATATCTTCATGCGCTTTTCGGCGAAGACGTCGGAATGGGCCGGCAAGCCCGTGACCTTCGTCCTTGCATTGATCCTGGTGATCCTCTGGGCCGTGACGGGGCCGTTCTTCGATTATTCCGAGACGTGGCAGCTGGTGATCAACACCGGCACCACGATCATCACGTTCCTCATGGTGTTCGTGCTGCAGAACGCCCAGACGCGCGATACGCGGGCCATCCAGGCGAAGCTCGACGAGTTGATACTGACCAGCCATGCGGAGAACCGGTTCATCGGCATCGAGAACCTCGACGAGGACGACCTGAAGCATCTGGACCGGCTGGTGGCCAAGGCTGCAAAGGGCGGGCAGGCGGAGAAGCAGGCGGCGGCCGATGCCTCGCCGAAATCCACGAAGACGGCAACCGCTATGCGCAAGAAGATCGATGCCGCGCGTTCGCAGAAGGACAAACGAAAAACGGCGCCCCGAAAGGCGCCGCAGAACAGTTGATCAGGTCGATCAGCTGTTGGCGAAGACCCGGTTGAAGATCGTGTCGACATGCTTGGTGTGGTAGCCGAGGTCGAACTTCTCGCGGATTTCCTCTTCCGACAGTGCGGCGCGCACTTCGGCGTCGGCAAGCAGTTCCTCAAGGAAGTCGGCGCCCTTTTCCCAGACCTTCATGGCATTGCGCTGGACCAAACGGTAGCTGTCCTCGCGCGAAACGCCGGCCTGGGTCAGTGCCAGGAGCACGCGCTGGCTCATGACCAGTCCCTTGAACTGGTTCATGTTGCGCAGCATGTTCTCAGGGTAGATCACCAGCTTCTCGATGACGCCGGCCAGACGGTTCAGCGCGAAATCGAGCGTGATCGTCGTGTCTGGGCCGATGGCGCGCTCGACGCTCGAATGGCTGATGTCGCGCTCATGCCATAGAGCAACATTTTCCATCGCCGGGACAACCGACATGCGCACGAGGCGGGCGAGACCCGTCAGGTTTTCAGTGAGCACCGGGTTGCGCTTGTGCGGCATGGCCGACGAGCCCTTCTGGCCAGGGGAGAAGAACTCTTCGGCTTCGAGCACTTCGGTGCGCTGCATGTGGCGGATTTCGATGGCGACGTTTTCGATCGACGAGGCGATGACGCCGAGGGTGGCGAAGAACATCGCGTGGCGGTCGCGCGGGATCACCTGGGTCGAGATCGGCTCGGCGGCAAGGCCGAGCTGTTCGCAGACATATTCCTCGACGCTCGGGTCGATATTGGCAAACGTGCCGACGGCGCCCGAGATCGCGCCGGTCGCGACTTCGGCGCGGGCGGCGACCAGACGATCGCGGTTGCGCTTCATTTCAGCGTAGAAGCGGGCGAAGGTCAGGCCCATCGTGGTCGGCTCGGCGTGGATGCCGTGGCTGCGGCCGATGCGAACCGTGTCCTTGTGCTCGAAGGCGCGGGTCTTCAGCGCCGCAAGAACGCGGTCCATATCGGCAAGCAGAAGGTCGGCTGCGCGCACCAGCTGGATGTTGAATGTGGTGTCCAGCACGTCGGAAGAGGTCATGCCCTGGTGGACGAAGCGGCTGTCGGGGCCGATGAATTCCGCGAGGTGGGTCAGGAAGGCGATGACGTCGTGCTTGGTGACGGCTTCGATCTCGTCGATGCGGGCGACGTCGAATTCGGCGATCGAACCCTTTTCCCAGATGGTGCGCGCGGATTCCTGCGGGATGACGCCGAGGTCGGCGAGCGCGGTGCAGGCATGAGCCTCGATCTCGAACCAGATACGGAACTTGGTTTCGGGCGACCAGATGGCGACCATTTCAGGTCGGGAGTAGCGCGGGATCATGGCTTCCTGCTTTCGTTCGTAAGGAATGTTGGCGTTCTAAAGGGGAATGTTGGCGCCCGTGTAGCAAAGACGCGCGGCAATCTCAAC
>NZ_DDHH01000177.1:0-16527 GCF_002338015.1 Rhizobium sp. UBA1881 | reverse complement strand
GTATTTTGCAACGGCTTCCGTCGGGGAGAAGAGACTCGGAGCAGGCCGCTCGCTCCATCTTCCCTTCGCCCCATAGGGGAGAAGGTGGCCCCAAGGGCCGGATGAGGGGGCCGCATGGCACAACCTAGATGAAGGGCTACCCTAAACCCTCACCCACCCCGACGGCGCTGATACCGAGCCCGCAGCCAGAACACCGCGAAAAACGCCATCACCAGACAAACCCCAACGACAATCGCCAGCGTCGGCGAGTAATTGCCGATCCACAGCACCACCGACGGCAGGAAATAGATGACGAGCCCGGCGCAGACGAGGATGATCGCAGCGGCAATCGCCGGCGAGCGGCGTTCGGATCTGGGGTCGGCCATGCGAAAAATCTCCTGCAGGTGAGGAGAAGGGCTTAGGCCAGCCGCCGGCGAAAGGCAACTGGCCGTAATGGCAGGCTTGCCAATCGTCAAACGGCAAGCCTTTTTCGGCTCAGGCCGTGACCTTGGCTGACGACACGGTCGCGTCGATATGATCGAGCAACGCGTCCGGCAGGCCGAGGCGGCCGGCGAGCAGGTCGAGATAGCCGCGTTCGGCGCGGGTATCGGGATTGATGGTCAGCCGCGTCGCGGTATAGAGCTCGACCTTCTGCTCCTCGGTGCGCGCGGCGGCCACGAGATCGTCGATATCGACGGGATTGGCAAGTTCGTTGCGCAGGAAGGCCTCAGCTTCCGAGCCGAGATCGACTTCGCGCACCTTCTCCATGATGTTGGCGCGCTCGGCATCGTCGATATGGCCGTCAGCCTTGGCGGCGGCGATCATCGCGCGGATCAGCGTGAGGGCGAAATCATTGGAGAGCTGCGGCCCCTCCAGGCTGAAGGCAGAATCCGGAGGAGGAAGGGCGATCGGCTGGCCGGTCGCGGCGGCAGGCTGCGGTGCTGCCTCAGGCGACTTGCCGGACTGATAGTTCTTGTAGGCGAGATAACCGAGGCCGGCGACGGCCGCGAGCCCGCCGATCGTCGCGACATTGCCGGCGATGTTGCGGCCGGTCTTGGTGCCGAGCACGGCGGTCGCAAGGGCCCCTGCCTTCCACGGATTGTTCTTGGCCATCTCGATCGCGCCGCCCGCCCGGTCTCGAACGCTGCCGCCGACACCCGGAATCTGCGATCCCAGAAACTGCTCAAGAAGCTTCTTCGCGTCGAACATACCTGATTGTCTCCCTTTTAAGCTAAAACAGAAGATAGGTACGCCCGGCACGAATACAAATGCGGGCGGCAAGGCCGCCCGCACCATGCGGATCACAAAAATGTCAGGAGAAAGCCGCCTCAGCCCTTCAGCGCGGCAGCCTCGGCGGCGAGCTTGGTGATGCCGGCCCAATCGCCCGAAGCGATCAGTTCCTTCGGCGCGACCCAGGAGCCGCCGACGCAGATGACGTTGGGCAGCGACAGGTAATCCATCGCGTTCTTCAGCGAGATGCCGCCGGTCGGGCAAAACAGCGTGCCGGCGAGCGGCGAGGAGAACGCCTTCAGCATGGCGGCGCCACCGGCCTGTTCGGCCGGGAAGAACTTCAGCACCTGATAGCCTTCTTCGCGCAGCGCCATCACTTCGCTGGCAGTCGCGGCACCCGGCAGAAGCGGCACAGCGGAATCGCGGGCCGCATCGAGCAGCTCCTGCGTGGTGCCGGGGCTGACGATGAACTTGGAGCCGGCGGCAACCGCGGCTTCCCAATGCTTGGCGTTGAGAATGGTGCCGGCGCCGACCTCGGCACCCTCGACCTCGTCGGCCACGGCGCGAACCGTGTCCAGCGCTGCCGGCGTGCGCATGGTGATTTCGATCGCCTTCAAACCACCCGCGACCAGCGCGCGCGCCAGCGAAACGCCCGACTTGACGTCGTCGACGATCAGAACAGGCACGACGGGCTGCAGTTTCAGGATGGAAAGGAGTTTCTCTGTCTTTTCGCCCATGGCCGTGGTTCCTTTTGAAACGATTTAATTCCGGCAACGGAATAGACCTACCGCTAAAGTTTGTCGAGACCGCAACCATCTTTGGAACGGAATGGGTATCAACCTCAGCCAATTTGCGCTAGCGTACCCGCCGTCGTCAAAGAGGTTCATCGGTCATGGCAAAAGAGATCGAGCGGAAGTTCCTGGTACGCAGCGATGGCTGGCGCTCCGGCGCGGAGGCGAAGTCTGTCCTCAGACAGGGCTATATCGCGTCGATGGACGATCGCTCGGTACGCGTGCGCATCATCGACAGGAAGAGCGCGCGGCTGACCACCAAGATCGGCCGCAGCAAGATGACCCGCGACGAATTCGAATACGAAATCCCGGTCACTGACGCCGAAGAGCTGCTTGATGCGGCGATCGGCATCGTCATCGAAAAGACCCGCTACCGCGTGCCCTATGAGGGCTACGTCTGGGAGGTCGACGTTTTCGCCGGCCAGCACCGCGGCCTCGTCATCGCCGAGGTCGAGATGGAGTCGGAAGCCGAACGGCCGGCGCTTCCCGCCTGGCTCGGCCGCGAGGTCACCGGCGACTTCAGATACTCAAATCAGGCATTGGCAACCGAATTTGAGCACGACCGGCATGCCCTTCAGCATACGGCCTGATCGGTCCTTCAAATCACAGTTTCACAAGCTCGCGCGACGCCAGCTGCGCCATGCGATCGATGTGCTCGAAACGCGGCCTCAAGGCACGGACCACGCGATCCATGAGGCGCGCAAGCGGCTGAAGCGGGTGCGCTCGCTCTACCGCCTGGTCGCGAGCGCCGTGCCGAAATTTTCCGCCCGCGAGAACATCAGGCTGCGCGGCATCGCCCGCTCGCTGTCCTCCCTGCGCGATGCGGCAGCCCTCGTCGAGACCGCCACCTATCTGCACGAACGCGCCCGCGACAGCGACGAGGCCGAGGCGCTCGGCCGCATCGTCGTGGCGCTCACCGCCCGCCGCGACCGGCTGATCGCAGCAAGGCGCGATCCCGAAAAGGTCGTTTCCGACACTATCTCGGCGCTGAAGCGGGCGGTCGCGGCCGTTCAAGACGTCAACCTCAAGGGTGGGCACCGCAGACATGGGCGGCTTCTTGCACATGGGTGGGACACGACAGTCCGCAAGGCGCGAAAGGCGCTGGCCGCCTGCGAGGGGCATGTCTCGGCCGAAGCCTTTCACACGCTGCGCAAGCGCACGCAGGATTACCGCGCCTATCACAAGCTACTCAATCCGCTCTGGCCGACCGCCATGAACGCCAAGTACGATGCGGCGAGCACGCTGGTCGACCTGCTCGGGCGCATCAACGATCTTGAACTGCTGTGCGAGCTGGTCGAGACCGAGCATCACCATTTCGAGAATGCCGACGACCTCGCGCACCTGCTCTACGCCATCATCTTCCACCAGCAGCAGGGCCGCCACGACGCGCTGGATCGCGCCGAGACCATCTTCGGCCCGGATGCGGATGACGAGGCGATGCGTATCGAGATGCTCTGGATCGCCTTTGGCGGCTGAATATCAGAGCCTTTCCTGGTTAGATTGAAGCATTCTGTTGGCTCAAACGGAGTCGGATGGTCGTTCGGCCGGCGCGCGTCGTAGCCAACGCATACGGCCAAGCCGGCCGGACGATCAGGCGGCCCGTTTCAGCCAACCCCGCAGGGGCCGGGCATCTTTCCGCCAGGATCAAAGGCGATCGGCTCGACCGTACCCGGGGTATGCCCTTCGCCAATCGCCTTTGCCCTGACGAAAACCTGCTCCGGCAGAATGCTTCAAGCTAACCAGGAAAGGCTCTCGCCGCACCTGCCGGCGATTGCGCTTGCGCTCTGAAAGCTGTATTTCCAGCCACATGACCGACACATCGACCCAACAGGCGACGAGCCCTTTCCTCGTCGCGGCCCTTTATCATTTCGTTTCCGTGCCGCACTTCGAAAGCCTGCGCGCGCCGCTGCAACAGCTGTGCGAGGATAATGGCGTCAAGGGCACGCTGCTGCTCGCCCATGAGGGCATCAACGGTACGATCGCCGGGCCCGATGCGGGGATCGCGACGGTGCTTGGCCATCTGCGCGCAATGCCGGAATTCGCCCGCCTCGAGCACAAGGAAAGCCGCGCGTCGAAAATGCCCTTCGTACGCATGAAGGTGAAGCTGAAGAAAGAGATCGTGACGATGGGCGTCGAGAACATCGACCCCAACAAGATCGTCGGCACCTATGTCGCGCCGAAGGATTGGAACGCGCTGATCTCCGATCCCGATACGATCGTCATCGACACCCGTAACGACTATGAGACCGCGATCGGCATCTTCAAGGGCGCCGTCGACCCGAACACCAAGACCTTCCGCGAGTTTCCGGACTGGGTGAAGAACAACACCGGCCTGCACAACAAGCCGAAGATCGCCATGTACTGCACCGGCGGCATCCGCTGCGAGAAGGCCACCGCCTTCATGAAGGAGCAGGGCTTCGACGAGGTCTACCACCTCAAGGGCGGCATCCTGAAATATCTCGAGGAAGTGCCGCAGGAAGAGAGCCTGTGGGAAGGCGCCTGCTTCGTCTTCGACGAGCGCGTCTCGGTCGAGCATGGGTTGAAGGAGGGTGACCACAAGCTCTGCCACGCCTGCCGCAATCCGATCACCGCGGAAGAGATCACCTCGGAGAAATATGAGGAAGGCGTGTCGTGCAGCCATTGCTACGACAGCCGCACCGAGGAAGACCGGCTGCGCTACCGCCAGCGCCAGCTGCAGATCGCGCTGGCCAAGAAACGCGGCCAGAAGCACATCGGCACCTGACGGGATCGCTCTGAAGCTTGGATAGAGAATTGATCAGGCGGCGCTGACGCGCCGTCCGCTGGTCTTGCGCGCACGCGCTTCCATCAGCCGCTCGGTGATGTCCTCGGCGGAGACGGGCTTGCTGAAGAAGAAGCCCTGCAGCGTATCGCAACCGAATTGCGAGGCGATGTCGGCCTGCTCCGGCGTCTCGATGCCTTCGGCAGTGACGGGAATATCGAGCGAGCTCGCAAGCGCCACGGTCGCTTTCAGCATCTCGCGCTGGCTCTCGCTGTGCTCGATATCCATGATCAGCGAACGGTCGATCTTGATGCGGTTGAATCCGAACTGGCGGAGATAGCCGATCGACGAGAAGCCCGAGCCAAAGTCGTCGAGCGCGATCTTCACACCCAGCGTCTTCAGCTGCTCGATCGCCTGGCGCGTCCGCTTCGGGTTCTGGATCATGTAACCCTCGGTCACCTCCAGCGTCACCCGCTTGGCCTCGATTTCCGTTTGGCGCAGCACGTAGCGCACGTAATCGGTGAAGGCGGGGTTGCGAAACTGGCCGGGCGAAACGTTGACGGCGATCCTGAGCTCCGGCCACTGCTTGGCGGTCTCGCAGGCCTTTCGTAGCACGAAGAGGCCGAGCGCCTCGATGAGACCGCTGGTCTCGGCAACCGGGATGAAGACATCGGGCGACACCGGCCCATGGCCCGGTCGGTTCCAGCGCACAAGGGCCTCGACACCGACCATCTCGTTGCTGTCGGCGCCTATCAGCGGCTGGTAGGCAAGCGTCAGGTCGCCGCCTTCGATCGCCTGGCGCAAATCGAGTTCCAACGCGTTGCGCTCCTCGCGATCGGCATCCATGGCGGGATCGTAGAGCGTCATGCGCGCGCGACCGGCTTCCTTGGCCTTGTACATGGCCAGATCGGCGCGCCGCACCAGCTCCTCGCGATCGACACTGCCCGCAGGCGAAACCGCAATCCCGATGCTGGCGCCGATGACGACCACGCGCCGGCCGATTTCCAGCGGTTCGGCCAGGAAATCGAGAATATGCTCGGAGAGCTGCAATGCAGCCGCATCCGCCTGCGGCGAGGCAAAGACGATAGCGAACTCGTCGCCGCCGATGCGGGCAAGCACGGCGCCATCGGGGATCAGCACCTTGAGCCCCGCCGCGACCGCCCGGATCAGCTGGTCGCCGGTGCCGTGACCGTAGGAATCGTTGACCTCCTTGAAACCATCGAGGTCGAGATAAAGAAGCTGGACATTATCCTGAGACTGCCTGGCGAGCGTCACCATCGCATCGACGGAGACGCGCAGGCCGTCGCGGTTCAGAAGTCCGCTCAGCCGGTCGCGCAACGCATCCTCGCGCGCGATGATCTCCTCGCTCTTCAGCCGGCGCCCGGCCAGCCAGCCGATGATCAGCAGCACGACGAAGAACAGGCCGACAAGGCAGATCGCCCGCACCACCTGGCTCCGCACATCGGCATAGCCGACATCGCCAGGCGCGCGCGACGTCCAGATCAGCTTGCCGAGCGACGCGCCAAGCGCATCCTCGATCGGTACGGAATAGGTGGCGGCACGGTCGGCGGGGACGAGTTGCAGCCCGCCGATGACATAGGTCTTGCCGATATCGTCGATCTTGGCGGCGTCGAGATGGCGGATGAAGATGAGATAGCGGTGCTTGCCGGGCACGGCCGCGAGCGCACCGGACTTTTCGCGCACCAGCGCTACGCCGCCGACGGCGATGCCGGACTTTGTGCTGATGAAGCCGGATGCCTCGGGAAGGTCTTGCGCGCCTGCGGCCTTAACCTTGTCGAACAGCGCCCAGAGCGCCGGCGAGAAGAAATCCTGCAAGCTGTCGGCCATCGGCTTGCCGTCGCGATAGACCATGATCGGCGTCTTGTCGTCGTCGATCACGATTGCCATGTCGAACAGCGCGCTGTTGACCGACATCTCGCCATAGTTCGACACGGTCCAGTCCATGCCATCGGTGGCATAGACATTGGTCGCGGCATCGTCCCATGCGGCATAGTCGTTGAGGGTGGCGCCGAGTTGGGCTACGAAATTCTGAAGCGCGCCGGAGACGGTTTCGCGCGAGCGCTCGTCATCGAGCACGTTGGATTTCTGCGCCACGTGATCGAGCGCGTTCAGCACCATCAGCGTCACGACGACGACAACAACGGCAAACGAAAACAGGACGCCGGCCACGGTTGTGTGGCGACCAGCTCCCAGAATCGCGCTTCGTTTGCTGAAGATCGACGACATGCATTCTCCCTGTGGGCGAATACTGCCGGGAAGCCTTCAAAAAACGGTTAAAACACGATTGAACGATTAAGCATTTTCGCATCTGCGGCACGAACACAAGAGCGACAAAAGTCCTTGTATTTCAATCGGATAAAATTATTCAACTCTACTTATAAAGTACATTCTCACGAACGTGCGTGCAGAATTTTGCAAGCGCGTTCAAAATAACGCCGTCTCGCACAGCCGCATCGAGAACCGTCGCCTGCGACGCATCGTCCTTCCCGAGCAGCCCGATCCGCAGATGCGCCTCCTCGACGATGTCGAACGACATGGTCTTCAGGACCTCGGTCAACTGGCCCAGCGCGAAGTCGCCGCGATGCGATGCATGCGCGATCATCACAGGCTTGAACGGCACCTCGTCGCGCGACACCAGCCAGTCCAGCGCGTTCTTCAGCCCGCCGGGCAGCCCATGCGCATATTCCGGGCAGGCGACGATGACGCCATCGGCGGCGCGGATCTTCGCGCCCAGCCGCTCGACGATCTCGGGCGTGTTTTCGCCCTCGCGATCGGGATTGAAGATCGGCAGATCACCGATCAGATCGCAGATCTCGATCGCCACGCCCTCGGATGCGTTTTCACGCAAAGCCTCGAGCAGCCGGCGATTGGTCGAGACCTTCCGCTGGCTGCCGCAGAGCGCATAGAGAAAGAGCGGTTTGGCTTCCATCCCACTGGTCTACGGCATCCGACGATTCGCCCCAACGAAAAAGCGGCCCGGCAAGGCCGGACCGCTTCATGTCGTATAAGGATAAGAGCAGCTCTTACCAAGACGCGATCAGGGCGCCCTTGAAC
The DNA here is from genome assembly GCF_002338015.1 of Rhizobium sp. UBA1881. Taxonomy (NCBI): domain Bacteria; kingdom Pseudomonadati; phylum Pseudomonadota; class Alphaproteobacteria; order Hyphomicrobiales; family Rhizobiaceae; genus Rhizobium; species Rhizobium sp. UBA1881. Next base: position 8,712 of record NZ_DDHH01000177.1, on the reverse strand, counting down.
TGTTCGTTGATGAACTTGCGGATGCTTTCGTCGTGGTAAGATTCGACCAGCGTCTTGGCCCACGGTGCGTCCTTGTCGGCGGTGCGGACAACGATCACGTTGGCGTAGGGCGACTTTTCGCTCTCGATGGCGATGGCATCGGTCTTCGGATGCAGGCCGGCTTCCATGGCGTAGTTGGTGTTGATGACGGCGGCATCGACGTCATCGAGCGAACGCGGCAGCTGCGCGGCGTCGATCTCAGCGAAGTCGATCTTCTTCGGGTTCTCGATGATGTCGGCGACGGTGACCTTGACGCCAGGATTGTCCTTGAACTTGATCAGGCCCTTCGAGGCGAGAACGAGCAGCGCGCGGCCGCCATTGGTCGGGTCGTTCGGGATGGCGACGGTGGCACCTTCCTTCAGCTCGTCGAGGCTCTTCACCTTCTTGGAATAGACGCCCATCGGGGTGGTGATCGTCGTGCCGATGCTGACGAGATCGAACTTGCGGTCGGCGATCTGGTTGTCGAGGTAGGGCTGGTGCTGGAACGAGTTGGCCTGGATGTCGCCATCGTTGAGCGCCTGGTTCGGCACGACATAGTCGGAGAACTCGACGATCTCGATGTTGAGGCCCTTGGTCTTGGCGATCTCGGCGACCTTTTCCATGATCTGCGCGTGCTCGCCCGGCGTGACGCCGACCTTGATGTCTTCGGCGAGTGCCGATCCGGCTGCGAAGGCAGCGAGCGCGGCTGCGATGATGAACTTCTTCATGGGTGTCTCCTGTGTTGAATTATGGTTTGTTGTTAAAGGATCAGTTTTTCCGGTTGCGCTTGTCGAAGCGGCGGGCAAGCCCGTCGCCGGCGCTCTGGACGAGCTGTACGAGAACGATCAGCACGATTACGACCATCACCATCATCTCGGGATTGAAGCGCTGGTAGCCGTAGCGGATGCCGAGATCGCCCAACCCGCCGCCGCCGACGGCGCCGACCATGGCGGAGTAGCCGATCAGGCTGACGATGGTCATCGTCAAGGCCATCAGGATGCTCGGTCGGGCCTCAGGCAACAGCACCTTGAAGACGATCTGGAACGGCGTGGCGCCCATGGCGCGGGCGGCCTCGATCAGCCCCTTGTCGATCTCGCGGATGGCGGATTCGACCAGGCGCGCGAAGAACGGGATGGTGGCGATGGTGAGCGGCACGATCGCGGCCCAGGTGCCGATCGACGTGCCCGTCAAAAGGCGCGTCAGCGGCACGATGGCGACGACGAGGATGATGAACGGCGTCGAGCGCGCGGCGTTGACGACGAGCCCGAGCACACGGTTGGTCTTCGGCGCCGGAAACAGCTCGCCCTTGCCCGAGGTGGCCAGGAACACGCCGATAGGCAGGCCGATGATCGAGCCGACGATGCCGGCGACGAACACCATCTGCAGCGTCTGCATCAACGCCTTGGAGAGAAGGTTGTAGATCATATCAGGCGACATAACCGAGCACCTCCGTCTTGAGACCGGTTTCCGCATAGAAGCGGTCGGCGCGCGCGATCACGTCTGGATCGGCGGAATAGGAAACGACCAGCGAACCGAAGGGCTCTCCGCCGATCTCTTCGATCGCGCCGGCGAGAATATTGACGTCGGAGCCGAGCTCCGCGACCAGCTGCCCGGTCAGTGGCTTGAAGGCGGTCTCGCCGAAGAACACCAGCCGCACCAACGCCCGGTCGCCCGAGGACGGCTGCGCCTTGATGCCCGAACGCAGCCACTCCGGCAGCTTCAGCGCCGAGGCAAGCAGCGTGCGCGTCGTCTGGTGCTGCGGGTTGGTGTAGACGTCGAAGGTGCGCCCGGCCTCGACGATATGGCCGGCATCGATCACCGCGACGTGGCTGGCGATGGTCTTCACCACCTCCATCTCGTGAGTGATGAGGAGAACCGTGAGCCCGAGTTCGGCATTGATCCGCTTCAGCAGCTCGAGGATCGACTGCGTCGTCTCCGGATCGAGCGCCGAGGTGGCTTCGTCGGAGAGCAGCAGCTTCGGATCGGTCGCGAGCGCCCGGGCGATGCCGACGCGCTGCTTCTGGCCGCCCGACAGCTCCGAGGGATAGTTGCCCGCCTTGTCGCCGAGACCGACGAGATCGAGCAGCGGCCCGACCTTGGCGCGGATCGTCTGCCTGTCGACACCCGCGATCTCCAGCGGCAGGGCCACATTGTCGAAGGCGGTGCGCGAGGAAAGCAGGTTGAAGTGCTGGAAGATCATGCCGACCTGGCGGCGCAGGCCGCGAAGCCCCTCTTCGCTGAGCCCGCCGACATCCACGCCATCGACGAGCACCTTGCCCGAGGTTGCCGTCTCCAGCCCGTTGACCATGCGGATCAGCGTCGACTTGCCGGCGCCGGAGCGGCCGATGATGCCGGTGATGGCGCCGCGCGCAACGGTAAGATCGACCTTTTCGACCGCGGTGAAGCCGCCCTCGCCTGATGGCCCGTAGCGCTTGCCGGCGCCTTCAAAGGCGACCATCGGGATCGCCCCCGCCGCGCCCTCTGGCTCTCGCCCGGAATGGCCGCCGGACGCGCCCTGGGCAGCGTCTTGTTGGGCCTGGTGTTGGAGTGTCATTTCATGCTCACGTGTGTTGGTCTTCAAAAACTGGCGGTTCTATAACCGCTATCGCGCCGATTAGCCAATCGGGCGGCACATTCGAAGACAATCACGGGTGCGAGACATGGACGCGGCTTTCGTTGCGGGCGGGAAAGAAAGACGTTTCGCCTTTCCTGTTGCTGCAACTTATGCCGCCAGTGGTTGAAACCGGACAGGGATGTTTTTTTATTTGTGCGATGCGGCAGGAAAAAATCTACCTGCCGCATAGACAATTATGCCGAAGCCGATCAGGCGCTCTTGTGATTGCCCTTCGGAAACTGCGCGGCGAGATCCGAATACCACTTGCCGCTCGTCTTCACCGTGCGCACCTGCGTGTCGTAATCGACATGCACGAGGCCGAAGCGCATGCGATAGCCCTCCGCCCACTCGAAATTGTCCATCAGGCTCCAGGCGAAGTAGCCGCGCATCGGATAGCCATCCTTGATGAGATCGGCGACGATGTCGAGGTGCTGGATGTAGTAATCGAGCCGCATCGTGTCCTCGACGGCACCCGCTTCGATGCCGGTGTTGTCGCAGGCGCCGTTCTCGGTGATGTAGCACTCCGGCAGGTCGTAGCGGCGGTAGAGATCCTCCACCACATGCTTCAGCGCCGGCGCATAAACCTCCCAGCCGATATCGGTCTTCACGTCGCTGACGCGGGGCGCCTCGACAGTCCAGGGGAAATCGCCGGTCTTCTTGGGATCGTCGGCCACGCGCAGCGGCGTGTAATAGTTGAGCCCCCACCAGTCGAGCTTCTGGCTGATAACAGCAAGATCGCCGTCCTCGACCACGGGCATGCGGTCGCCGAGCGCCTCCAGGAACTCCTTCGGATATTCACCCTTGAAGACAGGATCGAAGAAGGCGCCGTTGTGGAACTGGTGCGCCCGCTCGCCGGCGGCCTGGTCGGCAGCGCTGTCGGAACCCGGGATGACCGACATGGCGTTCAGCACCAGGCCGACAGGCACGTTCGGCGCTTCCGAACGGATCGCCTCGACGCCGAGGCCGTGCGCGAGGTTCATGTAGTGCATGGCGTGAAGTGCCGCCTGCATGTTGCGCTCGCCCGGCGCGTGGATGCCGTAGAGGTGGCTCAGCCAGACGATGCACCACGGCTCGTTGAAGGTCGCGACGCTATCCAGACGATCGCCGAGACGCGCCATCACCGTCTTGGCGTAGCGCTGGTAGGCATAGGCCGTCGACCGCGCCGTCCAGCCGCCGTCGCCGGCAAGCAGCAGCGGCAGGTCCCAGTGATAGAGCGTCGCGAAGGTCTTGATGCCCCGCGCCTTGCAGCCATCGACGAGGCGATCGTAGAAATCGAGCCCCTTCTCGTTCACCGGCCCGGTGCCATCGGGGATGATGCGCGGCCAGGCGATCGAGAAGCGATAGGCCTCGACGCCGAGCGACTTGATGAGATCGAGATCCTCGTCGAGGCGGTTGTAATGATCGCAGGCGACGTCGCCATTGTCGCGATTGAAGACCCGGCCCGGCATGTTGCAGAAGGCATCCCAGATCGACGGCTTGCGCCCATCGGCCTTCGAAGCGCCCTCGATCTGAAAGGCGGCCGTCGCCACGCCGAAGGTGAAATCGCCGGGGAAGCGGGCGGCCAGGGCCTTGGCATCAATCTTCGCGGCGGGGGTCTTCGCATCAATCGTCAAACTGAAATCCTCCAAACTCGGCCGGCGGCTGCATCGCACTTCCGGCTGCCCTCTACTCTACGTATAGGTTTGAAATGTCAAATCTGTAACGTTGCAGATTGGAACGCGCGCGCTCAGAGCACATCCTCTCCCGATGGCAGCAACAGCCGCCGCGTGATGCCGATCCGCTCCAGAAACACCGCATCGTGGCTGACGACGAGGAGCGCCCCGTCATAGGCGGCAAGCCCCGCCTCCACGGCGGCGATGGAATCGATGTCGAGATGGTTGGTCGGCTCATCGAGCACCAGCAGCGGCGGCGGCTCCGCGCCTCCGAGCACGCAGGCCAACCCGGCGCGCAAAAGCTGCCCGCCACTCAACGTCGAAACCTGTTGGAGGGCGGCGTCGGCCCGAAACATGAACCGCGCCAGCGCCGCGCGGCAGGCATTCTCGTTCGCACCAGGATTGAGCCTGCGAAAGTTCTCGGCGATCGATAGCGACCGGTCGAGCAGGCTGACGCTCTGGTCGAAGACCGCAAGGCGCACGGGCACCGAGACCGTTCCCGCCCAAGGCACGATCCGCCCGGTGACGAGCGACAGCAGCGTCGTCTTGCCCGAACCATTCGGCCCCTCGACCGCCACCCGCTCCGGCCCTGTCATGGCAAAGGAGAGATCGCTGATCACGGGCCGATCCGCCTCGTATCCGGCCGTCACACCATTGAGCCGCAGCACCACCCGCGACGCGGGCAGATGCGTCGAGGCAAGCTTCGCGGAGAACGGCTGCAGGATTTCGATGCGCTCGCGCGCCGCACTGGCATCCTCCATTGCCTCCTCGCGCCGCTTCTCGCCGAGCCGGACCTTGTCCCCTTTCGTGTTCTCCGCCGCCCTCTTCAGGCCGCCGGCGACGATACGGGGCATATCGCCCCGCGCCGCCTTCTTGGCACCGACCTTGTCGCTGCGCGCCTGCCGCTCGGCGGAAAGCTGGGCGCTGCGGACGACATCTGCCACCCGCTTTTCCGCATCCGCCAGATCGTGCTCGGCCGCCGCAAGCTCGACCGCCTTGCGCGCCTGAAACGCGCTCCAATTGCCGCCATAGCGCCTGGCACCCAGCGTCGTCAGCTCGACGATCGCATCCATCCGCTCCAGAAGCGCACGATCATGGCTGACCACAAGCGCCCCGCCCCGCCAGCTCTGAAGCAGTGCGATCACCGCCTCGCGGCCATCGCGATCGAGATTGTTCGTCGGCTCATCGAGGATGAGGAAATCGGGTTCGCTGAAGATCAACGCCGCCAGCCCGACCCGCGTGCGCTGGCCGCCCGAGAGCGAGGTGAGCAGCGTATCGGGCTCCGCTGAAAAGCCCATCCGCTCGAGCGCATCGGCAAGACGGGTCTCAAGCGTCCAATCGGCGGAGGCGACCTCCTCGGCCGCGGCTTCGCCGGCGACTGCGCGCGCGACGACATCGAGCGCATCGCGCACACCGAAGAGATCGGCAACCGTGGCGTCGGCATCCACCTGCACCGTCTGGCGGAGCACACCGAGCCGTCCGCTGACGGCGACGTTGCCGGATTGCGGCGCGAGCTCGCCCGTGATCAGCTTCAAAAGCGTCGTCTTGCCGACGCCGTTGCGACCGACCAGCCCGGCGCGTTCGGCTCCGAAGCTCAGATCAAGATTGGAAAAAAGCGGCCGCCCGTCAGGCGTGGACCACGAAAGATTGGAAAGGGTAATGGATGCAGGCATGGACATGGGTTTCCCGTATGGCAAGGCAAAGCGGCATTGCGATCGGGTTGAAATCCATGGTGCACCGTCCTGTTGGTATTGCGGATGGCTGCAATCTAGGCAGGTGGTGGGGTGAAATCAAGGCGGGGGTGGAAAGACCGTCGCTGGCTTTCATAACAAGTCCCCTCCCCAACCCCTCCCCACAAGGGGGAGGGGCTTGCTGGGCGCCACGTCCTGCCCAAAGCTGCAACCTCTCAACCGACGACGTCGAGAGAATTGGGCAACCTCAGTGCCACGGGTTAGCCCCTCCCCCTTGTGGGGAGGGGTTGGGGAGGGGTCTTTTCCCACCAACCCGAAAACTCACCACTCGCCCCGCCTTGCAATCCCCCCAATTCCACGAAACAACTCCCCCATGACCATCCCCAAGACGCACCCCTTCCCCTTCGACCCCACCTACGGCATGACGCTCGACACGCTGCGCGCCATCGTCCCGCCCGAGGCACCACCAGGCTTCGACGCCTTCTGGCAGAAGCGGTACAAGCGGGCGCTCGCCATCGACCCTCAGCCAACGTTGAAGCAAAGCAGCCTCACCCACCCCGCGTGGCAGGTGCTCGATATCACCTACACCTCGACGGATGACGTCACGATCGGCGGCTGGCTGCTCTTGCCGCGTGACGCGCCGGTGCGGCGCGGGCTGGTGGTCGGCCATGGCTATGGCGGCCGCGATGGGCCGGATTTCGATCTGCCGGTGGAACAGACCGCCATCCTCTTCCCTTGCGCCCGCGGCATGTCGCGGAGCGCACAGGCGCCGATCCCGCCGGAGGCCCCCGGCCATGTGCTCCACAATATCGATCGCCCCGACGACTACGTCATCGGCGGCTGCGTCGAGGATCTCTGGATCGCCGTCTCGACGCTGCAGGCGCTTTATCCATGGCTCGCAAACCGCATCGGCTATATCGGCGGCAGCTTCGGCGGCGGCCTGGGCGCGCTGGCGATCCCCTTCGACAGTCGCATCGATCGCGGCCACCTGATCGTTCCCACCTTCGGCGACCGTAAGCAGTGGCTCACGCTACCGACAGTGGGCAGCGCCGATTCCGTGCAGACCTATCAAAAGACCCATCCCGACGTGCTCGACCATCTGCGCCTCTTCGACGCTGCGACCGCTGCGACCCGCATCAAGGTGCCGATGCTGGTGGCCGTCGCCCTGTTCGATCCGGCCGTCGCCCCGCCCTGCCAGTTCGCCGTGGCCAACGCGGTACCGCCGTCAAAATATAATGAAATCTTCATCCTCGACGCCGGACATTTCGACTATCCTGGAATGACGGAACAGAATTTTGCGCTGCGCGAAAAGCTGCGAGGTTTTTTGAAGCTTCATGAACCGGGAATATCTGCGCTGGCATAGCCCGCGCCTGCATCGCGAGATGGAGCTGTTGGTGTTCGGCCATGCCGGCGCCAAGGTGTTGATGTTTCCGACACGCGATGGTCGTTTCTGGGAATATGAACGGATCGGCCTTGTCGCCAGCCTCGCCCACAAGCTCGAAGCCGGCCAGTTGCAGCTCTATTGCATCGAGGGCCTCGCCACAGAGACCTTCTACGGCTTCGACCGCCACCCGGCCGACCGCATCCACCGTCACCAGGCCTTCGAGGACTATATTCTCCACGAAGTGCTGCCGCTGATGGCCGCCAGAAACGGGCACGACTGCACCATCGTACACGGCTGCAGCCTCGGCGCCTTCCAGGCGGCGAGCCTCGTCTTCCGCCACCCGCATCTGTTCCGCAAGCTCGTCGCTTTCTCCGGGCGCTACGACCTGACGCTGAGGGTCGAAGCCTTCGGCGACTTGCTTGACGGATACTATGACAGCGCCGTCTATTTCCACACCCCGACGCACTTCCTTCCGGGGTTGCATCACGGCTGGCAGCTGGACAAGCTGCGTGAGGTCGAGATCGTCATGACGATCGGCAATGCCGATCCCTTCCTGGACAACAACCACTATCTGAGCCGGCTTCTCTCGGACAAGCAGGTCGGCCACCAGCTGCATGTCTGGGACGGCCGCGCCCACCGCGCCAGTGCCTGGCGCAAGATGGCCGCACTCTACATCTGAGCCGCCGAACGCCGGCAGCCGGCCGATAACGCTGATGTCAAAACTCGTGAATTGTCATCGCCGAGACCGTGGCTAAAGGCTGGAAACAGTCTTCCCTCACGAGAAAGGTCATCCATGTTCGCTTCGATCCACCTCCTGCAGCCGGCCCTGCTCAGCCTGCTGCGCATCGTCTCCGCGCTCGTGCTCTTCAGCTACGGCACGCAGAAGATCCTGCATTTCCCCGCTGCCGAGCGCGTGCCCGATGTCGGGTCGATGTCCTGGATTGCCGGCCTGCTTGAACTGACGCTCGGCTTCCTGGTGCTGATCGGCTTTCAGACCCGCGCCGCCGCCTTCGTCCTCTCCGGCCTGATGGCCTTCGCCTATTTCATCGGCCACGCGTCGAAGAGCTTCTTCCCCGCCCAAAACGGCGGCGTCGCCGCCATCCTCTTCTGCTTCGTCTTCCTCTACATCGTCGCCGCCGGTGCTGGTCCGTTCAGCGTCGATGCGATGATGAAGCGCAAGCAGGGTGCGGTTGCGGCTTGATCGGTTGATCGGCTGGTGAGAAGCGGGCGGCGGAGCGGGGATACCCCCCTCTGCCCTGCCGGGCATCTCCCCCACAAGGGGGGAGATCGACTCGCGGTGAAGTTTCCGCCAAACAATTAAGGTGGAGCGATCGGGTGCGCCCAGCCAATCTC
>NZ_DDHH01000132.1:0-9262 GCF_002338015.1 Rhizobium sp. UBA1881 | reverse complement strand
AAGCCACGAGTCGATCTCCCCCCTTGTGGGGGAGATGCCCGGCAGGGCAGAGGGGGGTACCGCACCCACCAACCTCTCAAACGACCACACCCACCAACCCACCACCCGCGCTACAGGCCACCACCACCTCACCCCAAAGAGGGCCCACCCATGACCGCCCTCCTCTTGCGCGACCTCAAGCTCTCCATCCTCGCCGGCGGCGGGGCTCTCGTCGGCGTGCTCTTCTTCCTCACAGTCGTCGCCGTGATCCCCTTCGGCGTCGGGCCGGATCTCGCTTTGCTCGCCCGCATCGGCCCCGCCATCGTCTGGATCGGCGCGCTGCTCGCGGCCCTGCTCGGCCTCGACCGCCTCTTCCAGGCGGAGCGTGACGATGGCGCGCTCGATTTGATGCTGATGCAGGAGACGCCGCTGGTGCTGACCGTTCTCGTCAAGTGCCTCGCCCATTGGCTCGCCACCAGCCTGCCGCTCGTGATCGCCTCGCCGCTGCTGGGCCTCTTCATGAACATGAGCGAGAAGGCGATCGGCGCCACCATGCTGACGCTCCTGGTCGGCACGCCCGCCATCACCCTGATCGGCGCGGTGGGCGCGGCGGTTGCCGTGGCGCTGCCGCGCGGCGGGTTGCTGGTGTCGATCCTGGTGCTCCCGCTGACCATCCCGGTGCTGATCTTCGGCGTCAGCGCGACTTACGCGGCGGTCGAGGGCCCCGCCCCCTTCCTGCCGCCCTTCCTGATCCTGATCGCGCTCACACTGTTCTTCGCCGTCATCGGCCCGGCGGCGGCGGCGCTGGCGCTGCGCAACACATCGGATTGATCATCGGCTTGATTGCCCGTGGCGGCGGATCGCGCTAAGGAGACGGCATGACCGAGAATAGCCTTGCCATCACCAAATTCAGCGATCTCGCCAACCCCACGCGGTTCCTGGCGCTCGCCAATCGCCTCATCCCGTGGATGGCCGGGTTCACCGCCCTCTGTTTCATCGTGGGGCTGTATCTCAGCTTCACGACCGAAGGCGACTACCAGCAGGGCGAAACCGTCCGCATCATGTATATCCACGTTCCCGCGGCATGGCTGTCGATGATGGGCTACACGATCATGAGCCTGTCGGCGATCGGCACGCTCGTCTGGCGCCACCCGCTGGCCGATGTCTCGGCCAAGGCCGCAGCCCCGCTCGGCGCCGCCTTCACGCTGATCGCGCTCGTTACCGGCTCGCTCTGGGGCAAGCCGATGTGGGGGACGTGGTGGGTCTGGGATGCGCGGCTCACTTCCGTCTTCATCCTCTTCCTGATGTATCTCGGCCTGATCGCGCTCAACCGCGCCATGGAAGACCCGAGCAAGGCCGCCCGCCTCTCGGCCGTGCTGATCCTCGTCGGCTTCGTCAACATTCCGATCATCAAGTTCTCCGTCGACTGGTGGAACACGCTGCATCAATCGGCAAGCGTGCTGCGCCTGGACGGCCCGGCGATCGACCCGGAATTTTTACGCCCGCTGCTGGTCATGGCGATCGCCTTCACCATGCTGTTCCTGACGCTGCATGTGATGGCGATCCGCAACGAGATCTGGCGCCGCCGGATTGCCGCCCAGCGCCGGCTCGCCGCGCGCCTGGCAAGCCGCGAGGGTTAAAGAGATGACACAGTCCTACGCCTTCTACGTCTACGGCTCCTACCTATTCGCCGGCGCAATCACCATCGCCGTGACGCTCTGGACCTGGCTCGACGGCCGCGCCCGCCGCCGCGAACTCAAAGCGCTCGAAGCCTCCGGCATCCGGCGCCGCTCCGCCCGCGCCAAGGATGCGCCGAACGTACAGGCGAACCCATGACCGACGCGCCGAACACCGAGCCGACGCAGTCCACGCAATCCGCCGCCCCCGGCACGCCGAAGCAAAAGCGCGGCCTCGGCCGCTACGCCTTCGCGCTGATCCCGCTTCTCGTCTTCGCCGGCATTGCCGGCACAGCGGGCAAGATGCTCTACGACCAGGATGTGCACGGCAAGAACATCTCCGAGATCCCCTCGGCGCTGCTTGGCACCAAGGCCCCATCGCTCGACCTGCCGCCGCTTGAGGGCGCCAACCTACCGGCGCTCACCGACGCCGCCGTCAAGGGCAAGCTGACACTGGTCAACGTCTTCGCCTCCTGGTGCATTCCCTGCCGCGAGGAACATCCGATATTGAAGGAGCTGGCGAAAGATAGCCGGCTCAATATTGTCGCGATCAACTACAAAGACAAGAACGACAACGCGCTGGGCTTCCTCGGCGAACTCGGCAACCCCTACAAGGCGATCGGCATCGACCCCAAGGGCCAAGCCGCGATCGACTGGGGCGTCTACGGCATCCCCGAAAGCTACCTTGTCGGGCCTGACGGTACGATCCTCTACAAGCGGGTTGGGCCGTTCGACGATATCAGTTTGAAAGAGGGGCTTTATCCGGCGATGGAGAAGGCTTTGGGGAAGGCGGGGTCGTAGGACGGCTTTGGGGTGAGCTATTGGCTTCGCCAGTAAGGTTGTACCGTGTGGCCCCCTCATCTGCCTGCCGGCATCTTCTCCCCGCTGGGTAGAAGGGACTCGGGGCGGGCCGCTCGCTCAACTTCCCCTTCGCCCCACAGGGGAGAAGGTGGCCCGAAGGGTCGGATGAGGGGGCTCCGCGCGCCAACGCCAGCCCCCAAAATACCCCCACTCACCCCACCAAAGACCGCGGCACCACAAACCGCTCCAACACCCCACTCCCAGCGGCCACATCCCCCCAGGCCACCGCGAAATCGATCACCGCCAAAGCCCCCGTCGGAAACTTCTCCCTGACATCGGCAAGCCTCTCCCCATCCGAAACGAGATCGATCGCCAGCTCCTGCAACCCCGGATTATGCCCAACAACCAGCAGCGTCCGAACAGCAGCATCGACACCACGGATAACCCCCGCGATCCGCTCCGCCGCCGCCTCGTAGATCTCCCCCACATCCCGCCGCTCGATATCATCGGGCAGCTCGGCGCCGACGAGCGCCCAGCTCTCCTGCGTGCGCCGCGCCGTTGAGACCAGCGCAAGATCGGGAACCAGCCCCTTGCGGGCCATGTATTGCCCCATCAGCGGCGCTGCCTTCAAACCACGACCGCCAAGCGGACGATCATGGTCGTCAACGCCATCGGGCCAGGCGGATTTGGCGTGGCGCAGCAGAAGCAGGCGGTATCGCGGGAGCGTGGTGTCTGGTGTCATGATGCTCTCCGGATGAGGGATAGGAAGTTGTAACCCCATAAACGAAAAAGGACAGGCCCAGCCTGTCCTTTCGCAATGCATGCAATCCAGCCTCTCCCGTCACCGGAAGAGGCCGAAAACCCTTAGTTCCACTCGCGGATATCGACGAAGTGGCCGGCGATGGCCGCGGCTGCTGCCATGGCGGGCGACACCAGGTGGGTGCGGCCCTTGAAGCCCTGACGTCCCTCGAAGTTGCGGTTGGAGGTCGAGGCGCAACGCTCGCCCGGCTTCAGGCGGTCGTCGTTCATGGCCAGGCACATGGAACAGCCAGGCTCGCGCCAGTCGAAACCGGCTGCCTTGAAGATCTTGTCGAGGCCTTCGGCTTCCGCCTGTTCCTTGACGAGGCCGGAGCCCGGAACGATCATGGCGCTGACGGTGCCGGCAACGGTCTTGCCTTCGACGACCTTGGCGGCGGCGCGCAGGTCTTCGATGCGGCCGTTGGTGCACGAGCCGATGAAGACGCGGTCGACGGCGATGTCGGTGATCTTCGTGCCCGGCTTCAGGCCCATGTAATCAAGGGCGCGCCACTTCGAGGTACGCTTGTTTTCGTCGGCGATTTCATCCGGGTTCGGAACGATGCCCTGCACCGAGATGACGTCCTCGGGCGAGGAGCCCCAGGAGACGATCGGCGGCAGTTCGGCGGCGTTGAGCGTGACGACGCGGTCGTAATGCGCGCCTTCGTCCGACTTCAGCGTGTTCCAGTAGGCGATCGCCTGGTCGAGCGTTTCGCCCTTCGGCGCGCGCGGCTTGCCCTTGATGTATTCGTAGGTGACGTCATCGGGCGCGATCAGGCCGGCGCGGGCGCCGCCTTCGATCGACATGTTGCAGATCGTCATGCGGCCTTCCATCGACAGCGCGCGAATGGCTTCGCCGGCGTATTCGATGACGTAGCCGGTGCCGCCTGCCGTGCCGATTTCGCCGATGATGGCGAGCACGATGTCCTTGGCGGTGACGCCTTCAGGCAGCACGCCGTCGACCTGTACCAGCATGTTCTTCGCCTTCTTCTGGATCAGCGTCTGGGTGGCCAGAACGTGTTCCACTTCGGACGTGCCGATGCCATGCGCCAGCGAGCCGAAGGCGCCGTGCGTCGAGGTGTGGCTGTCGCCGCAGACGATCGTCATGCCCGGCAGGGTGAAGCCCTGCTCCGGTCCGATGATGTGGACGATACCCTGGCGCTTGTCGCTCGCCGAATAATATTCGACGCCGAACTCGGCCGCGTTGATCGCCAGCTGCTCGACCTGGATGCGGCTTTCCTCGTTCTTGATGCCGAGATGGCGATCGGGCGAGGTCGGCACGTTGTGGTCGACGACCGCGAGCGTCTTTTCAGGCGCGCGAACCTTGCGGCCCGTCATGCGCAGGCCTTCGAAGGCCTGCGGCGAGGTGACTTCGTGGACCAGGTGGCGGTCGATGTAGAGAAGACAGGTGCCGTCGTCCTGTTGATCGACCAGGTGGTCGTCCCAGATCTTGTCGTAGAGGGTACGAGGTGCGCTCATGGCGATACATCCGTTATTATGCAAAGGGCGTTTGCTTGCAGTGGGGGTATGGAGCTTGGCGGCGCATAGGCCACCGGCCGATCAGAAAGGGATCAACGAAGTCGGCTGTTGAGCGCACCGGAAACGGTCGCAAAGAAGCGTGCCGGCAGGCGGTAGTGATCCTGCAACACGAAAATATGCGCCCCAATGCAACTGAACTTGGATTCCATGAGCAGTCACTTACCAATTTTTCCGATGCTCGGCAATTCGATTCATTAGCGCTTTATCGCCGTCCGTCTCTGCCGCGCATCCGTTTCTCGATCTGCCTGAGGCCAAGCGACAGGCCGATCGTCAGGATCAGGTAGATATAGGTGACGATCGAATAGGTTTCAAAGAAGCGAAAGGAGCCGGACGCGTAGATCTTGCCCATCTGCGTGATGTCGGAAACGCCGAGCACCGAGACCAGCGAACTGTCCTTTACCATCGCCACGAAATCGTTCGACAGCGGCGGAAAGATCACCTTGATCGCCTGCGGGAAGACCACGAGGCGGAAGCGATGATAGCGCGACAGGCCGAGCGCCTTGGCGGCCTCGATCTGCCCCTGATCGACCGACTGAATGCCGGCGCGGAACACTTCGGCGATGAAGGAGGAATAGCCGATCATCAGCGCGATGATCGCCCGCCACATCAGCGAGAAATCGCGCACCAGCACCGGCTCCGTCAGTCCGGCATTGACCAGCGGCGCGGTCAGGAAATTATAGGCGACAACGAAGGCCGGCGCGCCGACGAAGGCGACGTAGAACAGAAGCACCAGCATCGGGATGCCTCTGATAACCTCGACATAGAAGCGCGCGATCTGGCGCAGCGCGACGCTGTCCGACAGCCCGAGCAGAGCGACTCCGAGCCCGAGCAGCGTCGCCAGCGCGAAACCGACGAGCGTCACGAAAATGGTGATGCCGACGCCGTTGAACACGGTACGGAACACCTGCGCATAGACGTCGTTGGCGATGATGACCGCGGCGAGCGTAACGCCGATCACGACAAGGGCGACCAGCCACCAGGGATAGTCGCCCCTCTCCTGGCCCCGCGGATTTGGCTGCGGAGCCATCATGCTTCAGTCCGGGCGCGGCAAGCGATTGAAAAAGACGGGATCATTGACCCATCTTGTAGTCGAGGAACCATGTCTTGTTCAGCTTGTCGAACGTGCCGTCGGCCTTCAGGTTGGCAATGGCCGCATTGACCGGGCCGACCAGGTCGGAGCCCTTCGGGAAGATGAAGCCGAAATCCTCGGTGCCGAGCGGCCCGCCGATGACCTTCAGCCCGCCATTCGACGCATCGACATAACCCTGCGCCGCGACGCTGTCGGTCAAGACCACGTCGACATCGCCGGCTTTCAGCGCCTGCACCGTGGCACCGAAGGTCTCGAACAGCTTGATGCGCGGGTTCTGCTCGTTGCCGTCGAGGATCTCGTAGACGGCGGCGTAGAAGGGCGAGGTGCCCGGCTGCGCGCCGACCAGGCCGTCATTGAAGGCGCCAAAGGTCTTGGCGTCGGTAAAGCGCGTCTCGTCCCCCCGCACCAGCATGAACTGCTGCGAGCGCATGTAGGGATCGGAGAAATCGACCTTGGCCTTGCGGTCATCCTTGATGGTGATCCCGGTCATGCCGATGTTGTACTGATTGTCCGACACCGCCTGGATCATCGCATCCCAGCTGGTGTTCTGGTACTCGACCTTGAAGTTCAGCCGCTTGGCGATCTCGTTCATCGCATCATATTCCCATCCGATCTGCTTGCCCGTCTTCGGATCAACGAACTGCAGCGGCGGATAGGCGTTCTCGGTGACGACGACGACGGTCTTGCCCTTGAGATCGGGAAGCTCGGCGGCGGTGGCCGCGAGCGGCGAAAGAGCGAGTGCGGTCAGCCCGGCAAGGACAGTGCGACGAAACAGCATGAAATATCTCCCCAAAATAGCGCTCGCGGAAACTGTCATGTTTGCAAAGCCGCTGGCAAGGGGATTGGCGTGCGAGGATGGGGGAAATCGGGAATGGTGGTTTAAAAATGAGGGTGTTTGGGGGACGGAAATTCGCGGGGGTGTTCTCTGTCTCAGAAGTCCCCTCCCCACCCCCTTGAACAAAATCCCAATCGGATGTCGGATCACCTACCGCCCACCCGTCCTTAGGGTCTCGCATCAACTCGGAGGAACACCCCATGCCAAGCACCATCCGCCTGCACCGCGTTCTCGCCACCAAGCCCGAGAAGGTCTACCGCGCCTTCATCGAAGCCGACGCGATGGCCAAGTGGCTGCCGCCGAACGGCTTTACCTGCAGCGTCCACCATTTCGAGCCGACCGTCGGCGGCACCTTCAAGATGTCGTTCCGCAACTTCACATCAGGCAACAGCCATTCCTTCGGCGGCGAATATCTCGAGCTCGTGCCCGGCGAACGCGTGCGCTATGTCGACCGCTTCGACGACCCCAACCTGCCGGGCGAGATGGAAGTCACGGTCGAACTGAAGAAGGTCTCCGTCGGCACCGAAATCAACATCACCCAGGCCGGCATCCCCGACCTCATCCCGCCGGAAGCCTGCTACCTCGGCTGGCAGGAATCGCTGCGCAACATGGCCCGGCTGATCGAGCCGGAGATTGCGGAGTAGGCGACAAAGTCCCTCCCAAAACTATGGAAGACCCCTCCCCAACCCCTCCCCACAAGGGGGAGGGGCTAACCGGTGGCACGCCCGTACCAAGTTATCAGCCTTGAGACTATCGAGAGGTTGCGCTTCCCACCGGCACCGCGCCCAGCAAGCCCCTCCCCCTTGTGGGGAGGGGTTGGGGAGGGGTCTTCGCCACACCCTCACCCACCGACCAAATGCGTCTTTTGATTGCATTAACACAGAACTGCTATCCTGCCGTCACCAAAAGAGCGCGTATGATATCCGCCCTTGGTATTCGCCGTCTGCGGCCTTGAGCAGGACTGACATAAGCGGGATGACAATGAGGGACCCACCAGAAGCCAGCTTTCCTCGCCGCGAATTCAGGAGAGCGAAGCGGCCCATCTACATCGGTCTGCTGGCTGGAGGCGTTATACTTCTGTATCCGGTTGCCACGGGCGCCACGAAGATACTTGGCCCAGAGTTTGGCGTGGCTCCCCGAATATTGCTCACTATGGCATGTTTGGCCATCTACGCCGTCGGGGCCCGTGCACTTCTGTCACGGTTAGATTTTGATGAGGTCGTCTTGGCGTTTGATCACCAAGGCATCCACGTCACACCCCATGACACGGGACGCATGCCCTGGGCGTCGATCGCCGGCATCAAATACCACGAAGTGGGGCGATTCCGGGAGAACAAGATCATCGCGATCAGCAAACGGGATGCCGAAACAAAGGAGACCAGAATTGATGCTCACCTTCTCCGCGGCAGCAGGCCGCGAGAACTATATGAGACCATGAGGCGTTACCATCGTCACTTTGCACCGGCGACGAATAGCAAGGACGACGCGAATGTCGGCACCTATGCTTCATCGTCGTGGACAGGACTGGACGACGATTGAAGCCATGCAGCGGCGGCCGCCGATTGGCGTAGCCAATCTCACGTGCAACAAAAAAGGCGACCCGAAGGTCGCCTTTTCGTCAATCCTTGCGGATGAAGCTTATTCCGCTGCCGGCTCGGCTGCGGCTGCTGCTTCAGCAGCAGCTGCCTTTTCAGCGGCTTCCTGTGCTGCCTTCTCGGCTGCCAGAGCCTGAGCTGCTGCAACCTTTTCAGCTTCCAGACGTGCCTTTTCCTGGGCGAGAGCGGCGCGCTCGGCGTCGTTGAGCTTGCGGGCGCGAACGCCGGTGTCTTCAACGATACGGGCCGACTTGCCGCGACGATCGCGCAGGTAGTAGAGCTTGGCGCGACGGACCTTACCGCGGCGAACGACTTCTACGCTTTCGATGGCCGGCGAGTAGACCGGGAATACGCGCTCGACGCCTTCGCCGTAGGAGATCTTACGGACCGTGAAGTTTTCCTGCAGACCGCCGCCGGAGCGAGCGATGCAAACGCCTTCGTAGGCCTGTACGCGGGTACGCGTGCCTTCCGTGACCTTCACGTTGACGCGGACGGTATCACCAGGAGAAAATTCCGGGAGCGTGCGCTTGGCTTCGATCTTGGCGACCTGTTCGGCCTCAAGCTGCTGAATGATGTTCATGTGTCAACCTCATTGTTGGTTCGACAACCAGAGCGCCCTGCGATCGATCCTTGGTCTAGCCTCGGACATATGCCTCTTCAGGCAGGGGCGAATGCGTCTGTCTTTCTTTGCTTGGTTGATGGGAGATTCCCATTCCGGGGGTGCGCATACTCTATCACGCGGGCTTTGTCACCCCTTGTGCGTGAGATTCGTCAGGAATAGCGGTGCGGCGAGTTACGCGGACGCTGCGCTGCGGCTGCTGTCGGCGAGTGTGATACCCCCCTCTGCCCTGCCAGGCATCTCCCACCCAGGTGGGGGGCTTGGCTGGGCTCCTCCGCTCGCTCCACGATCATTGTTTGGTTGGGGAGCAAGCCACGGGTCGCTCTCCCCCCT
>NZ_DDHH01000205.1:4450-22258 GCF_002338015.1 Rhizobium sp. UBA1881 | reverse complement strand
CGGACATCTCCCCCACAAGGGGGGAGATCGACTCGTGGTGAGGTTTTCGCCAAACAATGAGCGTGGAGCGAGCGGTTACGCCCAGCCAATCTCCCCACGTGTGGGGGAGATGCCCGGCAGGGCAGAGGGGGGTATCATCTCCACCGCCCGAAGCCGCCCGAAGCACCAAACCGAAAACGAGAGCCCGCCTTGGCAGTCTACACCGATATCTCCGAAGACGATCTGAAGTGGTTCCTGACGGAATATGACGCCGGCACGCTGTTGTCCTACAAGGGCATCGCCGAGGGCGTCGAAAACAGCAACTTCCTGCTGCATACCTCGAAGGACCCGCTGATCCTGACGCTCTATGAAAAGCGCGTCGAGAAAACCGACCTGCCGTTCTTCCTCGGCCTGATGCAGCATCTTTCCGCCCGCGGCCTGTCCTGCCCGCTGCCGCTGCCGCGCAAGGATGGCGCGCTGCTCGGCCAGCTGTCGGACCGCCCCGCTGCCCTCATCTCCTTCCTCGAAGGCATGTGGCTGCGCAAGCCGGAAGCGAAACATTGCCGCGAGGTCGGCAAGGCGCTCGCCCGCATGCACATCGCCGGCGAAGGTTTTGAGCTCAAGCGTCCCAACGCGCTCTCCGTCGATGGCTGGCAGGTGCTGTGGGACAAGTCTGAAGCGCGCGCCGACGAGGTCGAGAAGGGCCTGCAGGCCGAAATCCGCGGCGAGCTCGACTATCTCTCGACGCATTGGCCGAAGGATCTCCCCTCCGGCGTCATCCACGCCGATCTCTTCCCCGACAACGTCTTCTTCCTGGGCGACGATCTCTCGGGCCTGATCGACTTCTACTTCGCCTGCAACGACCTGCTCGCCTACGACGTCTCGATCATCCTCAACGCCTGGTGCTTCGAAAAGGACGGCGCCTATAACATCACCAAGGGCATGGCGATGCTCGAAGGCTATAACAGCGTGCGGCCGCTGAGCGACGCCGAACTCGCAGCACTTCCGATCCTCTCGCGCGGCTCGGCACTGCGCTTCTTCCTCACCCGCCTCTACGACTGGCTGATGACGCCGGAGGGCGCGATGGTCACGAAGAAGGACCCGCTCGAATACCTGCGCAAGCTGCGCTTCCACCGCCAGATTAGATCCGCCGCCGAATACGGGCTCACACCATGAAGCACGTCGATATCTACACCGACGGCGCCTGCTCTGGAAATCCCGGCCCCGGCGGCTGGGGCGCGGTGCTGCGCTATGGCGAGGTCGAAAAGGAGCTCTGCGGCGGCGAGGCGGAAACGACCAACAACCGCATGGAATTGCTCGCCGCCATCTCGGCGCTGACGGCGCTGAAGAGCGCCTGCGAGGTCGATCTCCACACCGACAGCAAATACGTCATGGACGGCATTTCCAAGTGGATTTTCGGCTGGAAGAAGAACGGCTGGAAGACCGCGGACAAGAAGCCGGTGAAGAACGGCGAACTCTGGCAGGCGCTCGACGCCGCCAACCAGCGCCACAAGGTCAAATGGCACTGGGTCAAGGGCCACGCCGGCCACCCGGAAAACGAACGCGCCGACGAACTGGCGCGCAAGGGCATGGAGCCGTTCAAGAACCGGTAGGGTTGCTCAGCCTTCCCTTCTCCCCAGCGGGGAGAAGGTGGCCCGAAGGGTCGGATGAGGGGGCTCCTGGCTCCAACTTATCCATTAAAATCATTGTCTTATATCCCTCACCCTGCAGCCCCCTCATCTGCCTGCCGGCATCTTCTCCCCTGTGGGGAGAAGGGACTCGTGGCGGCCGCTCACCCCGCAACCGCCAGATACGCCGAAATCGTCCCAATCGACAGCACCGTCGAGGCCAGCACCACGCGCCCGGTCAAATTCGCCTCGCGCCCATAGAACTCCGCCAGCATGAACGGCCCGGTCCCCGTCGGCAGCGCTGCGAGCAGCACGCAGGTATGCACCGCAACCGGCGGCAGCTGCAGCAGCGGCCCGGCGATCACCCATGTCACCAAAGGCTGCGCAACCAGCTTCAGCCCGACGAGTATCCCCGCAGTCGCCGCCCGCTCGGTCGAAGCACCTGCCTTCGATCCGGCCAGAAACAGCCCAAGCGCAATCAGCGCGCAGGGAGAAGCCGCTCCGCCGAGAAGCTTTAGAAACGCATGCACCGGCGCCGGCAGCGCCACGCCAGAGACCATGAACAACGCCCCCAGCACCGGCGCGATCAGCAACGGGTTTTTGGCCAGCGAGAGGAAGGTCTTCCTGGCGATATCGCGCCGCCGCGTCTCCGATTGCAGCCCGCCCTCGATCAAGACGATGGCGACGGCGAAGAGCACGCAGACGGTGACGATCGTCGCGATCAGCGTCGGTGCCATGCCGTTGTCGCCAACGATCGAGAGCACCAGCGGAAAGCCGACGAACCCCGTATTGGCGTAGCTGGCGTTCAGGCTGTCGATCGCCGCATCGGCCAGATGCCGCCCCTTGGCCATCCGCCACCAGAGCGTCGCGCAGAAGATGATGGCACAGCCCGAAGTGAAGGCGAGAATGAAGCCCGCCTGCCAGATCTGCGATAGTTTGGCGTTGGCCATGATGTCGAAGAGCAAGGCGGGCAGGGCCAGATAGACCACCAGCCGGTTCACCTCGCGCGTCGCATTGGGGCCTAGCGCGTCGGTCTTGCGGGCGATCCATCCGGTCAGGATCAGCGCGAAGATGGGGAGCACGATGAGGAGATTGGTCAGCATTGGGAGAAGGAACTCAGGTTGCAAAGACCATTGTCTAGCCCCTGATATCGATATAATCCAATGTCGATATCATCGCTGATCGATACTTCAGAGGTATGGAATGGACACGCGCCACATGCGCTATTTCGTGGCGCTCGCCGAGACGCTGCACTTCGGCCACGCGGCGGCGCGCATGAACATGAGCCAGCCACCCTTCAGCCGCCAGATCGCCGCCATCGAGAAGACGCTGGGCGCCCGCCTCTTCGAGCGCAATTCCCGCAACGTCGCGTTGACGGCGGCGGGAAAGCATTTTCTCGAGGAATGCCGCGCGGTGCTCGCGCATTTCGACACCGCCTGCCGCGATGTGCAGCTGGTCGCATCCGGCGTGAAGGGCGAGCTGAAGCTCGGCTTCATGATGAACGCCGCCTACAGCGTCGTCCCGGCGCTGGTGCGACTGTACTCCGAAAAGCGCCCCGATGTCCGCCTCGTGCTCGAGGAGCGCATACCGACCGATATCGAGGAGATGCTGATCGAAGGCCGCCTCGACGCCGCCGTCACCTTCGGCGGCAGCCCGGCCACGCATCTGCGCACCACGCTTCTCGCCCGCGACCGCCTGCGCCTGATCGTGCCGCGAGACCACCGCCTGGCGAAACTCGACATCGCCGGCCCAACCGACCTCGCCGCCGAACGCCTGATCGCCGCCCCCGCAAGCGTGACGCCGACGCTCCGCGACGCCATCCGCAACTACTGCGCCTCCCCAGGCGTCGTCCCGCATTTCGCGCTCGAACCCCGCCTGCAGCACACCATCATCCGCCTCGTCGGCGAAGGCCTGGGCATCGCACTGATCCCGCAGTCTTTGTGCGCCGATCTGGCCGAAGGGCTGGTCTCGCGGCCGATCATGGATGCGCCTGAGTTCGACATCGTGCTCTGCGCTTCGGCTGCGTCGAGCAATCCGGCGGTGCCGGCGCTGTTTGAGGTGGCGGAGAGGTTGGGTGGGGCGAAGGTGGGGCCGTGATACCGTCGACTACGGTGTAGCGCCACCAGCCGACATCCCGATAACCCGCATTTACGTCGCAGTTACTGTTACGTACTTCTCCGCATCGACGACGGTCGCCTAGAACTTCTCCGATCTAACCTCGGAGCCACCTATGAACCGTCGCGCACCAACCATTGGGCTAACACTCCTCCTCGGCCTGTCGTCTGTCGCCTTCGGGCAATCCGGCCCAACCCCCGTCACCGTCGACAACTTCGTGCGGGCCGAATCCGACACCTATATCGGCGGCCTCGCCAAGCAGGCCGGCGGGCTTGCGAAACTCGTTCATCACCGCGAGCCGGCGCCCATCGAGGATCACTCGATCATTCGGCTCAACCGCGACACTCTCTACAGTTTCGGGATTTTCGATCTAGATGCCGGCCCGGTCACCTTCACGCTGCCCGATCCCGGCTCGCGCTTCATGTCCCTGATGGCCGTGAGCCAGGATCACTATGCGACCACCGTCTACGGCGCCGGCACGCACAGCTTCGATAAGGCCACCGTCGGCACGCGTTACGTGCTGATCGGCACCCGCATTCTCGTTGATCCCAACGACCCAAAGGATATTGAACAGGTCCATTCGCTTCAAGATGGGATCAAGGCCAGCCAGGGCGGGACAGGTACGTTGGAACTGCCGACATACGACGCCGCCAGCCAGAAGAAGGTACACGACGCGCTTCTCGTTCTGGCATCGACACTTTCAAACTTCGACAGAGCGTTTGGGACGAAAGCGGAGGTCGATCCGATCCGTCATTTGATTGGCGCGGCCTATGGATGGGGCGGGAATCCGGACAAGGATGCCCGATACCTTAACGTCGTTCCGGCCAAGAATGACGGCAAAGTGGTCTACAAGCTCACAGTCAAGGACGTGCCGGTCGATGGCTTCTGGTCCATCAGCGTCTACAATGCTGAAGGGTTCTACGAAAAGAACCCATACAACGCCTACGCTCTCAATAGCGTCACCGCGAAGGAGGACAACGGATCGGTCACCGTTCAGTTCGGAGGCTGCGACGGCAAGATCGTCAATTGCCTGCCCGTGATGAAGGACTGGAACTATGTCGTCCGCCTCTACCGGCCACGCGCGGCAATTCTCGACGGCTCCTGGACCTTCCCCGAGCCGACGATCGCCAACTGATCTGCGCCCAGTGCCGTCGCAAACAAGGAGACATGCCATGACCATATACAGTCGCCTCGCGGGTGCGCTGATGTTGCTGCTTGCCGCGCCGGCAATGGCCGAGCAGCCGAAATATTCCGCCGATGTCCCAAGCGACATCACCGCGCCATCCACGGTCGAGACCCGGATCGGCACGCTGAAGTTCTTCGATGGCCTTCCGGACGAGGCAACGGCGCAGAAGGTCTATGATCAGCTCGATTTCTCCCGCGGCATCCAGGCGTTTCTGTCCGGCGTGCCTGCGGCTTCGCTGCATGCCATGTGCAAGGGCCTGAGCGATGCCGGCGTCGCGCCCAACAAGGGGATCGGCATTACCGAAGAGCTGATGGACGCGCGCTCGCTGTTTCTCACGCCCAACGCGACGACAGTCTATAACTTCTTTTGCCTCGACCTGAAGGACGGACCGATGGTCGTCGAGGTGCCGCCAAACGCCCTTGGTCCTGTTGACGACGCCTATTTCCGCTTCGTCACCGACATCGGCCTCACAGGTCCGGATAAGGGCAAGGGCGGCAAATATCTCTTCGTCGCGCCCGATTACAAGGGCGAGTTGCCGAAGGAGGGCTACTTCGTCGTTCGCTCACCCACCTATATCAACTGGGTGCTGTGCCGCGTCTTCGTCGAAAACAACGACGTGGCGGCGGCGGTCAAGGTCGTGAAGGAAAAGGCCCGGATCTACCCCTACGCGTCGGCCGACAACCCGCCGCAGACAGCCTTCGTCAACATGACCGGCAAGAAGATCAACACGATCCATGCCAACGACTTCAGGTTCTACCAGGAGATCGACGAGGTCATCCAGCATGAGCCCGAGGATGCGTTCGACCCCGAGGTTGTCGGCCTCTTCGCTTCGATCGGCATCAAGAAGGGCCAGCCGTTCAATCCCGACGGCCGCATGAAGGCGATCCTCGTCGATGCCGTTGCGGTCGGCAATGCCTCGGCCCGGGCGATCCTGTTTTCCTCACGCGATCCCCGAGTCAAGTTCTATCCCGATCGCCAGTGGGGCAACGGCTTCATCGGCAACAGCTACCAGTTCCTCGACCATGGCGAACGCATGCTCGATGCACGCACGCTCTTCCACTATGCCGCAACCGGCATCACGCCCTCGATGGCCGCCGCCAAGCCCGGCACAGGTTCGGCCTATGCTTTTGCGGTGCGGGACGCGACCGGGGCCTATCTGGATGGCGGCAAGACCTACAAGGTCACCTTGCCGGGTCCCGTGCCCGCCAAGCAATTCTGGTCCTTCACCGTCTATGACGCCCAGACGCGATCCATGCTGGAAACCGATCAACGCACTGCCGGCGTCGACAGCAACGCCAAGGACATGAAGGCCAATAGCGACGGATCCTACACCGTGTGGTTCGGCCCTAAGGCCCCGGCCGGTCACGAGGGCAACTGGGTCGAGACCCGCAAGGGCAAGAGCTGGCAGGTCATCATGCGGCTCTATGGGCCATTGCAGCCATGGTTCGACCAGAGCTGGAAGCCCGGTGACCTGGAACTCGTGAAGTAGGGTGAGGGCTACACGGTAGACCGATGGTCAGTGGATTGGTTTGAAAGCAGCCAACTAGGGCGCCAGCGGTCCCCTCATCCCCGGTGCAACTTTTTGCACCTGAATCCTTCGGGCCACCTTCTCCCCGCGGGGGAGAAGGGAAAAGCGGCATCCTATGTGCCATCTTCCCCTCTCCCCAGCAGGGAGAGGGTAGGGTGAGGGGGCCACACGGCACAACGCCAGCCCACCCCCACATCCATCAGCAACTCAAGCCGCCTTCGCCACATCCCCATGCGGGTCGAGCACGAATTTCGTCGCCGCCCCGTGGTCGAAGCTCTCATAGCCCTGGACGGCCTCTTCGAGCGGGATCACCTTGGCGTTGACGATATCGGCGATCGGCAGGCGGTCGTGGAGGATCGCCTGCATCAGCTGCCGGTTATACTTCAGCACCGGCGTCTGGCCGGTGTGGAAGGATTGCGCCTTGGCCCAGCCGAGGCCGAAGCGCAGCGACAGGTTGCCTGATTTGGCGGCACTGTCGACGGCGCCGGGGTCCTCGGTGACGTAGAGGCCGGGAATGCCGATCGAGCCGGCGGCGCGGGTGATGTCCATCATCTGGTTCAACACGATCGCCGGCTGCTCGCCGCCCGAATGCCCGCGCGCCTCGAAGCCGACGGCGTCGATCGCGCTGTCCACCTCGTTGCTCCCGGTCACCTGCGCGATCATGTCGCCGAGACGGTCGCTCTTCGACAGATCGATCGGCTCGAAACCGACGCGGGCGGCATGTGCCAGGCGATCCTTGTTGAAGTCGCCGATCATCACCACGGCGGCACCCAGGATGCGGGCGGAAGCGGCTGCCGCAAGCCCGACCGGGCCGGCGCCCGCGACATAGACGGTCGAGCCGACGCCGACGCCGGCGCGCACCGCGCCATGGAAGCCCGTCGGCAGGATGTCGGAGAGCATGGTGAGATCGCGGATCTTCTCCATCGCCCGGTCGCGATCCGGAATCTTCAAGAGGTTGAAGTCTGCATAGGGGATGGTGACGTAGCGGGCCTGGCCGCCGATCCAGCCGCCCATGTCGACATAGCCATAGGCGCCGCCGGCGCGCGACGGGTTGACGGTGAGGCACACACCTGTGTCCTGCGACTTGCAGCAGCGGCAGCGGCCGCAGGCGACGTTGAAGGGTACGGAGACGATGTCGCCGACCTCAAGCATCTCGACATCGATGCCCTTTTCGATGATCTGGCCGGTGATTTCATGGCCGAGAACCAGCCCCGGCATCGCCGTGGTGCGGCCGCGCACCATGTGCTGGTCCGATCCGCAGATATTGGTCGAGATCACCTTCAGGATCACGCCATGCTCGATGCGGCGCCCGTCGGGTGCCTCGAGCTTGGGATCGTCGATGTCATGGATTTCGACAACGCCGGGCCGCATGTAGACGACGCCACGGTTCTTGCTCATTTTCATCTCCTCCGTTGAAAATGCTCATCTCCGCGCGGGCTGCTCTCCCTCGCGGTTATCGTCGCAGCTTAGAGGAGAATGTCGCCCACGTCGTCCCGTTTACGACGCTTTGGCCGCCCGAAACGGTCGCTGACGACGAAGTGAGGCGAGGGGAGCGCGCGTTAGGGAGGGCCAATATTTGCATCTTGCCCGCAGCCGCATTCCCACTATGCTTTGCTCACAACAACATGTCGGGAGGCGACCATATGATCCTGCACTCGGTGCTGATGCGGCTGAAATCGGCCATCACGGGCGAAGAGAAGCAGTCCCTGTTTGAACAGATCGTCGCGCTGAAGCAGGTCATTCCGGGTATTCTGGATATCAAATACGGCCCGAACGTCTCGCCCGAGGGCCTGCATGCCGGCTTCGTCGATGGCTTCGCCGTCACCTTCGAAAGCCCGGAAGCGCGCGACGCCTATCTCGTCCATCCCGAGCATGTCGCCGTCGGTGAGCGCATCGTCTCGTCGCTGGATGGCGGCCTCGGCGGCCTGATCGTCTTCGACCTGCAGGTCTGATCCCGCAGGTCGAACGTCTCGGTTTCCGTCGTCAGCTGCCCTTGCGCATGGCGGCGGAGATCTGGTCGACATTGTAGCGGAACATCTTCTCATAGGTGGATGCCGGGCCCTTGGCATCCGACAGCGATTCCACATAGAGCTCGCCGCCGGGCTCAGCTCCCGTTGCCTTGGCGATCTGCTTGACGAGGCGCGGATCGTTGGAGTTTTCGAAGAAGTAGGTCTTCACGTGCTCGGCCTTGATCTGCTCGATCAGCTTGGCCACTTCGGCGGCAGACGCTTCGCTTTCGGTGGAGACGCCGAGCGGCGCGAGAAAGCTCACATGATACTCCCGGCCGAAGTAGCCGAAGGCGTCGTGGCTGGTCAGCACCTTGCGATGGTCCTCGGGGATATCCTTGAACTTCGCCTTGGCGTAGGCGTCCATCTCGTCGAGCTTCTTGGTATAGGCCTCGGCATTGGCCTTGAAAGCCGCCGCATCGACTGGATCGGCCGATGACAAGGCCTTCTCGATGTTGGCGACCCAGACCTTG
The DNA here is from genome assembly GCF_002338015.1 of Rhizobium sp. UBA1881. Taxonomy (NCBI): domain Bacteria; kingdom Pseudomonadati; phylum Pseudomonadota; class Alphaproteobacteria; order Hyphomicrobiales; family Rhizobiaceae; genus Rhizobium; species Rhizobium sp. UBA1881. Next base: position 13,343 of record NZ_DDHH01000205.1, on the reverse strand, counting down.
ACGCTGACGGGGCTGTTCCAGACGTGCGGATCGGTCACCGTCTTGCCGTCCTCTTCCATGGTGCGCGTCTTCACACCCTCGGAAACCGTCACCGGCGTGCCCTTGTAGCCCGAAGCCGCGATCAGCCGGTCCATCCAGCCTTCCAGCCCTTCGCCGCTGACGAAGGTGACCTTGGCCGCCTTCAGGTTCTTGGCGTCAGTGGGCGACGGCTCGAATTCATGGGGGTCGCCGTTCGGCCCGACGAGGCTCTTGACCTCGACATGATCGCCGCCAACCTGTTTGACGACGTCGGCCAGCACGGTGAACGAGGCCACGACATGAAGCGTTTCGGCCGAAGCCGGCATGGCCGAGAAGGCCATCAGCGCAGGAAGCGAGGCGGCAAGAAGCAATCTTCCATGGGGCATAGAAGCATCCTTTGGTTAGCCCTTGAGATGGGCGCGGGGGAAGAGACGCCGGGCAAGGCCCGACGGTGCGAAAAAGATGGAAAAGCCGTAGATCGCCGCCGCCGTCATGATGATCGTCGGCCCGGAGGCGAGCTCGAAATGGTAGGAGGCGATCAGCCCGAAATAGCCGGATGCCGCAGCACTGGCCGCCGCTACCAGCATCATCGAGGGCAGGCTGCGCGACCAGAGCTGCGCGATCGCGGCCGGAAGCATCATCAGCCCCACCGCCATCAGCGTGCCGAGCGCCTGGAAGCTGGCGACGAGATTGAGCACGACGAGCAGCAGGAACAGGAAGTGATAGACCGGACCGCGCCCGCCGATCGCCCTCAGGAAACTCGGGTCGAAGCACTCCGCGATCAGCGGCCGGTAGATCGCGGCAAGCACGATCAGCGTCAGCGTCGTGATCGCGCCGATCTGGTAAAGGGCAGGCGGATCGATGGCGAGAATGGTGCCGAACAGCACATGCAGCAGGTCGATATTCGAGCCCCTCAGCGAGACGATCAGCACGCCGAGCGCCAGCGACGCGAGATAGAAGCTGGCAAAGCTCGCATCCTCCTGCAGCACCGTCACCCGGCTGACCGCGCCTGATAAAAGCGCCACTGCGAGCCCCGCCACCAGTCCACCGATCCCCATCGCCGTCAGCGACAGCGATCCGGCGACGAGATAGCCGATCGCCGCACCCGGCAGGATCGCATGGCTCATCGCATCGCCCATCAGGCTCATCCGCCGCAGCATCAGGAACACGCCGATCGGCCCGGAACCGAGCCCGAGGCAAAGGCACGCGACCAGCGCCCGGCGCATGAAACCGTAATCGACGAAGGGCGCGAAGAAGAGATCGTAGATGGTCATGCGGCGGGCGCGCAGGCATCTGCGTCCTCATCCCAGCGCTCGGCCATCGCCCTTGCTTTCAACAGGTTCTCGGCCGACATCGCGGAAGCGGTCGGCCCCCAGTCGATCATCTCGCGGGCGAGCAGCAGCGTCTGCGGGAAATGCGCGCGGATCTGCTCGAAGTCGTGCAGCACCGCCACAATTGTCCGCCCGTCGCCATGCCAGGTCAGGATCATCTCGATCAGGTCCCGAGTGGTGCGGGCGTCGATCGCGGTAAACGGTTCGTCGAGCAGGATCACCTTGGCGTCCTGCAGCAGCAGCCGCGCAAACAGCACCCGCTGCAATTGGCCTGATGACAGCGATCCAATTTGCCGCCGCTCGAATCCCTCCAGCCCGACCGCCGAAATCGCCCCTTGTGCTTTCACCATTTCCGCACCCGACACCCGCGAAAACGCCCCCGCCTGCCGCCATGCGCCAAGCAGCACGGTATCGAGCACCGAGATCGGAAACCGCCTGTTGATATCGGCCGCCTGCGGCAGATAGCCGAAATCGGTGCGCTGCAGCCGATGCTCGACACGTCCCTCGCTCGGCCTGAGCTCACCCATGATCGCCTTCAACAGTGTCGACTTGCCGGCACCGTTCGGCCCGGCAATCGCCGTCAGGCTGCCGGCCGTAATCGCGCCGGAGACATGGTGCACGGCCGGGTGCCGGTTATAGGCGACGGTGAGATTGGAAAGCCGTATCAGGTCGTCGCTCATGGCAGCACCACCGCCCATGCGATGGCGATCCAGAGCAGGGCGGCGACGACGATGGCGCCGATCACGCGGTGGATGGCCGAAGCGCTCATCAGGCCGGCGGCGAGATTATTCAGGAGGGTCATTGCGGGTGCTCAATATGTAATAACATTACGCGAGTAACGTTATAACGATAATTTCGACGATGACGCAAGCGGCCAAGCGCGAAAATATCGGTGACCAGCAGAGGTTTGTGGAGAACAGGAAGTGGAAGGCGGATTGGGAGGAGGACGCCGCCACGCTCTCGGCGTCATCCTCGGGCTCGTCCCGAGGATCTAAGCACGCCGCCCGGAACGCAAGGGCGCAGCGAAAGCGGAAGGGCGCCAAGCGCCGTAACCCGCCACGGAAGCCAGCGCATCAGCCTGGCCAGCCCAGGGCGAAGCCGACACGCGGCTCCACCCCGCAAACCTCACATCAAAGCTGCTCGATCATCGTCGCAGCGCTCGAAACCGTCGCCTGACCCGGATTGTCCTCGACGTTGAGCGACTTCACGACACCGTCTTCGACCAGCATCGAGTAGCGCTTGGAGCGCACGCCGAGGCCGCCGGCGGAGAGGTCGGCGTCGAGGCCGATGGCCTTGGTGAAGGAGGCGTCCCAGTCGGGGAGGAAGTGGATCTTGCCCATGCCGCCGGAGGACTGCGCCCAGGCGCCCATCACGTGCCAGTCGTTGACGGCGATGACCGCAATGTCGTCGACGCCCTTGCCGAGAATGGTGTCGCGGTTTTCGAGATAGCCGGGCAGGTGGTTGAGCGAGCAGGTCGGCGTGAAGGCGCCGGGGACGGCGAAGAGCACCACGCGCTTGCCTTTGAACAGCGCCTCGGTCGTCGTCTCGACCGGGCCGTCAGCCGTCTTTTCCTTAAAGGTCGCCGAAGGCAGCGTGTCGCCGATTGCAATGGTCATGACTATCTCCTGGTTATGTTTGTGAGGCGCCGTGGGGGCGCAGACGTGAGATCAGGGCAGGTGTGAATGATAGGATCGGCCTATTTGAAAGCAAGCGGGCTTTCGATGGCGCGGGCGCCGTCGATCACAAGCGCACTCCAGCTCTTGCCCGATATGTCGTAATTCTTCGGCAGCTTGCCGATCGCAACTGTCGTCGTCAGCGACGTCCCATCGCGCTTGCTCATCAGCTGCTTGGTAAACACATAGCCGCTCGGGCCGGCAATGACGACGTCGGGCGTCGTGTCGCCGATGTCGGGGAGCGTGATATTGAGCGTCAGCTCCTTCTGGTCGGCCGACAGCGTGTGCTTGGTCACCTTGAACTTGGAGGAGGGCGCCTCCGGCAGCCGCGCGTCGGCGGCATCCAGGATGGCCTTCTCTTCCGGCTGCGATTGCCCCGCGGACGAAAGCGCGAGCGTGAAGTCGGCCTGGAAGGGCACGCAGATATCCTTGCAGATGCCGATGAAAGCCTGGGCTCTGATCTCCGTTGCGTCGCGCTTTGCCGACAGGGTCAGCGGCAGCGTCACCGGCGCGTCGTAGCCGATGTCGTCGAGCCTGTCGTCCTTGATGTGCTTCGGGATCGGGTAGCCGATCTTATCGAGCGTCACCCCCGTCTCGGGCGCGATCATGATCTGCGGCGGGATGCCGCTGTTGCCCGGCTCGCGCCAATAGGTGATCCATCCGGCATTGGGTTCGATCTGCAGCCCGGCGCGGATCTTGCCGTGTTCATCGGGTGAAAGCGCCACCAGCCGCATCCGCCCGCCGGCATTGTCGACCCAGGCGCTGGTCCCGGCGTTCACCGAGGACAGGGTCGGCAGGGACAGGCCAGCGGCCGTGGCGATGATCAGGACGAGGCGTCGTGTGTATGGGGCAAAGGTCATGTGGCAATGGTTATTCAAATCCGCTGCCCTTCGCCAGCAGCCGCATCCGATTTAATTTTCATTTTCAGTTGATTGAAACAGGACATTGGCCCATGTTTCTCTTGTCGGCGCCTCGAGCGGTCTGGCATCAGGAGGTATCATGTCCCTGTCGACCCTGAAAAACAGACGTGAACGCGGCTTCTTCGACGGCCAGTTCCTGATCGCCATGCCCGGCGTATCGGACAGCAATTTCGCCCGCACGGTCATCTATGTCTGCGCCCATTCCGACGCCGGCGCCATGGGTTTCATCATCAATCGCTCTCAGGAGCTTTCGTTCACCGACGTGCTCATGCATCTCGACATGATCAAGAGCGACGAGGCGATCCTCATGCCGCCGCCATCTGGCGATCTGTCGATCCAGACGGGCGGGCCGGTAGAAAGCGGCCGTGGCTTCGTTCTGCATTCCGACGATTATCTCTGCGATTCCAGCATTCCTGTTAGCGACGATATCTGCATGACGGCGACGCTCGACATCATCCGCGCCATTGCCAAGGGCGAGGGGCCGAAGCGCGCCACCATGCTGCTCGGCTATGCCGGCTGGGGCGCCGGCCAGCTTGAAGCCGAGATCGCCAGCAATGGCTGGCTGAATTGCCCGGCCAACGACGCCCTCATTTTCGATCCCAATCTCGACGATAAATACGAGCGCGCGCTGGCCGGCATGGGCATTTCGGCGGCCATGCTCTCCACCGAAGCCGGCCACGCCTGAAGCTGAAAAAATTCGCGGAACGAATAGCTGCGAACCACGTTCTCTTTTCGCACCGGGCACGAGGCCCGTTCCAAAAGGAGAAATCAGATGGGTAGCACCAGCGACAAGATTTCCGGCAAGGCCAACGAAATCGCCGGCAAGGCGAAGCAGGCGGTCGGCAAGGCGACCGGCGACAATTCGACCCGCGCCAAGGGCGCCGTCCAGGAAGCAAAGGGCAAGGCGCAGACCGCCAAGGGCAATGCCAAAGACAAGCTGAAGGATGTCGTCGACCGCATGTGATCGAAAGCATCACCGCAATGGCCCGTCGCGCATCCGCGCTGCGGGTCGTTTTGTATCAACTCCACGCTATGGGGCGTTCCATGCGGCTTTTCGCCTGCGATAACTGCGATCAGGTCGTGCACTTCGACAACCGGCAATGCGTCCGCTGCAACCATCGCCTCGGCTTCCTGCCCGATGATCTCTCGATGCGCGCGCTTGAGCCGCGCGACGAGACGCTGTGGCAGCTGACATCGGACCCGCAGCGCGCCGTGCGTTTCTGCGCCAATGCCGGTCTCGACATCTGCAACTGGCTGGTCAATGCGGATGACGAAAATCCCTTCTGCATCGCCTGCCGCTACAATCGCCTGGTGCCGAACACCCATACGCAGGAAGGGATCGATCGCTGGCGCCGCATCAGCCAGGCGCAGCGCCATCTCTTCTACTCGCTGCTGCGCTGGCGCCTGCCGCCGCCTGACCGTATCGAGGATCCGCAAGGCGGTCTGGTATTTGATTTTCTCGAGGATGAGGTACAGGTCGACGGCAACGTTATCCCGGCCATGACCGGCCACGACGAAGGTGTCATCGCCATCCGCGCAGCCGAGGCAGACGACATCACCCGCGAACTCGCCCGTGCCTCGATGAACGAACCCTATAGAACGCTTCTCGGCCATTTCCGCCATGAGATCGGGCACTTCGTCTGGAACCGCCTGGTCCGCGACCGCGACGCCTTCGATGGCTTCCGCGCCGTCTTCGGCGATGAGCGCCAGGATTATGGCCAGGCGCTGCAGAACCATTATCAGAACGGCGCGCCTCTCGGCTGGCAGCAGAGCTTCATCAGCGCTTATGCGGCGGCCCACCCCTGGGAGGATTTCGCCGAGTGCTTCGCGCACTATCTGCACATCGTCGATACGCTGGAGACCGCGCGCGGCTTCGGCATCGCGATCGATCCGCGCGGTCATGAGGAAATGGCGTCCGAGGTGGATTTCAACCCTTATCGGGCGGCAAGCGCCGAGCAACTGGTCAGCGCCTGGGTGCCGCTATCGGTGGCGATCAACGCCATCCAGCGCAGCATGGGCCAGCCGGATTCCTACCCCTTCGTGCTGTCGAACGCTGTCGTCGAAAAGCTCGAATATCTGCACCGGCTGATCCAGGATCGCGTCGCCGAGCCACGGCAAGTCGCGGCCTGAACTTCAGCGGCCTGAGAGACCTCAGGCGCGCTTGGTCAGCGGAAAGCGTTCCTTGAGCAGCCGCAACACCGATTCCGACGCCATCGGCGGGCCGAAGAGATAGCTCTGGCCGTAGGTGCAGCCCATCTTCGCCAGCTCGATCGCGTCCTCGTTGGACTCGATACCCTCGGCCACGACCTTCATCTCGAGCTCGCGTGCCATGGAGATGACCGAACGCAGCACGGTCGACTTCCGGTCGCTGGTGTCGCAGACCAGGGTCTTGTCGAGCTTGATCGTGTCGAACGGGAAGCGGGTGAGGTACGAGAGCGAGGAATAGCCGGTGCCGAAATCGTCGAGCGCCAGCCCAAGCCCGATCTCGCGGAGCTTGCCCAGCACCAGGCGCGCCTGTTCCGGGTTTTCCATGACCATCGTCTCGGTCAGCTCCAGCTTCAGCCGGTTCGGATCGCAATGCGTCTTGGCCAGAACCGAGCGCACGTCGTCGTAGAGCTCGTTGTTCAGGAGCTGGGCGCTGGAGAGATTGATCGACACGAAGATCGGCAGCTCGCCGGTCTGGCTCTCCCAGGCCATCAGGTCATTGGTCGCCTGTTCGAGCGCGAAGACGCCGAGCATGTTGATGATATCGGAAGCCTCGGCGATCGGGATGAATTCCGATGGCGGGATGTTGCCGCGCTTCGGATGCTCCCAGCGCATCAGCGCCTCGAAACCGGCGATCTCGACATCCTCCAGGCCGGCGATCGGCTGGTAGACCATCGACAGCTCCTTGCGCTCCAGCGCACGGCGAAGATCCGATTCAAGCTGCAGCCGGTCGGCGCCGAAGTCGCGGAAGGCAGGCTGGAACGGCTCGACGCGATTGCCGCCGGCGCGTTTCGCCCGGTACATGGCAAGCTCGGAATCGCTCAGCATCCCCGTTGCGTTTTCCTGCTGGTCGACGAAGGAGGCAAGCCCGATCGACGCCGTCAGGATGATCTCGCGGTTGGCGAAGTTGATCGGCACCATGATCGCCTTGCTGATCGCGTCGGCGAAGTCGGCTATCTTGGCGGGGTCGCGTTCGGAAACGAGGATAAGGCCGAACTGGTCGCCGGAGAGACGCGCCAGCGTGTCCTGCGGCTTCAAAAGCCGGCGAAGACGCCGCGTCAGCGCGATCAGGATGTTGTCGCCGGCGGCCACGCCAAGCGCGTCGTTGACCAGCTTGTAGCGATCGATATCGATCACCATCACCGTCGGCCTCAGCGTATCGCCACCCGGCGCCAGCGCCAGCACGCCCTGCAGGCGGTCGAGGAACAGCTGGCGGTTGGGAAGGCCCGTCAGGTTGTCGTGCAGCGCGTCCTGCAGCAGCCGGTCGATCGAGTTCTTCTGCTCGGTCACGTCGATGACGGTGCCGACGCAGCGGATCACTTCGCCGTTGGAATCAAGCACCGGCCGGGCGCGGATCAGCAGCCAGTGGAAATGCCCGTCCTCGGCGCGGATGCGGAACTCGTGGTTCAGCCGGCCGCGGCGATGTTCGAGCAGCACGTCGAGCGTGGCGCGGAAACGGTCGCGATCGTCAGGATGCAGGCGCGGCAGCCAGTTGCGGGCAGCGCCATGCATCGTGCCGGGCGAAAGGCCGAGCTTGACGGAGACATCGGGGATAGTGACGACGCGGTCGCGCGCCACGTCCCAGTCCCACACCATGTCGCCGGAGCCGGTCAGCGCCAGCGATTGCCGTTCGAGATCGGAGAAGAGCCCCTGCTGGAACGTGCCGCCGGCAAAGGCGTGCTGCATGACGGTGAACCCGATCAGGAGCACGATCAGCACCAGGCCACCGCCGAGCGCCGGCTGGATGATGTCGTTGTCGAGCTGGCCGGTGATCGTCAGCCAGCCGCCGAACAGCCACACCAGGATCAGCGCCCAGGCGGGCACGAGCAGGATGGCGCGGTCGTAGCGGTTGAGACCGAGATAGATGATCAGCAGCAAGCCCAGCGTCGCGGTGAGCGCGAAGGAGAGGCGGGCGATACCGGCGGCGATGGCGGGGTCGTAGATCGCCACGCCGAAGAGCAGCGCCAGACCCAGCACCCAGGCCAGCGTCACGTAGCCGAGATGCGTGTGCCAGCGGTTCAGGTTGAGATAGGTGAACAAGAAGATGACGAAACTCGATGCCAGCGCCACTTCCGCGCAGGCGCGCCATATTCGCTGGTCCGCCGAAGCGATGCTGACGAGCTTGCCGAGAAAGCCGAAATCGACGCAGATATAGCCGAGCACCGCCCAGGCGAGTGCGGCCGTCGCCGGCAGCATCGAGGTGCCCTTGACGACGAAAAGGATGGTGAGAAACACCGCCAGCAGGCCGGCGATCCCGAGCACGATGCCGCGATAGAGCGTGAACGCGTTGATCGTGTCCTTGTAGGCGTCGGGTTCCCACAGATAGATCTGCGGCAGTTCCGGCGTCGAAAGCTCGGCGACGAAGGTGATGACGGAGCCCGGGTTGAGCGTGATGCGGAAGACGTCGGAATCGTCGCTCGGCTGCCGGTCGAGCGCGAAGCCTTCGCTCGGCGTGATGGCGATGATGCGCTGCGACCCGAGGTCGGGCCAGAACAGCTTGGAGTTCACCAGACGGAAATGCGGTGCGACGATGACGCGCTCCAGCTGCTCGTCGGAAACGTTGGCAAGCGCGAAGACCGCCCAGTCGCCCTGGTGGTTGCCGGAGCTCGAGCGCACCTCGATGCGCCGGCGAATGCCGTCGGCGCCGGCCGCGGTCGAAACCTGGAAGGCCTCGCCCTGGTTGGCGTAGATCAGCTCCGGCCAGGAGAGCGGCGCGCGGGCCAGGATGCCGAGCCAGCCGAAGGGA
>NZ_DDHH01000205.1:2799-4349 GCF_002338015.1 Rhizobium sp. UBA1881 | reverse complement strand
TCGCCCTGGTTGGCGTAGATCTCGGTGGTCTTGGTCAGATCGAGCGCGGTGTCGTCGCGGGAAATCTTCACCGGTTCGGCCGCCTGCGCGACCCCTGCCATCAGCGCCAAAGCCGACAGGAAAAGCGCTGCGATCACCGCGACGAAACGTCCAGATGGTGATGGGTGCAGCATGCGTTTGTTGGTCATCGGCTGTCGGTTATCCTGCCTTTATCCGTATCGGTGGCGAGCAGTGAAAACATCACGTGATCATGCCACTGACCGTTGATCTTCAAGTATCCGCGCAGATAGCCTTCCCGCTGAAACCCGGCTTTTTCAAGCAGGCGGATGCTCCGAGCATTGTCTGGAATACAGGCTGCTTCGATACGGTGCAACTCAAGGCCTGCGAAGATGTAGGGTATAACCAATTGAAGTGCGGCGAACATATGGCCCTGGCCGGCATGCGCTTCGCCCATCCAGTAGCCGATCATGCAGCTCTGTGCCGCCCCGCGCCTGATATAGCCGATGGTGATGCCGCCGAGCAGCGTCATGTTTTCACGGTGGAAAAGAAGCAACGGAACGGCCTGTCCGGACGCGTATTCCTGCTTGCCGCGAATGACGCGCGCCCGATACGAGCCTTCTGTCAGCTCGTCGCGGCGCCAGGTCGGTTCCCAGCGCTCGAGAAAGCCCCGGCTTGCCGACCGCAGCTTGTGCCACTGGTTGAAGTCCTGGTAGCGCGGCAACCGCAGCACATAATTGGCGTCTTCGATTTCAACTGCTTCCGGCTGCCGAGACAGGAACCGAAACACCGATTTTGGCATCGATCACTCCCGGCAACGCGAATGCAGGTTCAAAGTACGGCTTGCTTGCCCTGTGGGGCAGGCGAGGTGAGCGACGCAGCGATGTCTTCCATCGGCGCCAGATGCTCGAGCGGGCCGATCGCCGAAAGCGTCGGCACGGTGTCGAAGAACAGCCGGCCTGCAAGGTCGGTCAGGCGTTCGATGGTGATGCCTTCCAGCCGCTCCATCATTTCAGGATTGGAGATCGGCCGGCCGTAGAGCATCATCTGCCGCGCCACCTGGCCGGCGCGCGCCGCCGGGCTTTCCTGGCCCATCAGAAGCTGCGCGCGGATCTGCGCGCGGGCGCGTTCGATTTCCTTCTGGTCGATCGAGGTCGCCGACTTGTGCAGCTCGTCGATGATGACGGGCACCAGTTCCGGCAGGTTCTCGCCGCCGGTCGCGGCATGAATGCCGAAGATGCCGGTGTCGGAAAAGCCCCAGTGGAAGGCATAGATCGAATAGCAGAGGCCGCGGATTTCGCGCACTTCCTGGAACAGGCGGGACGACATGCCGCCGCCGAGGATGTTGGCGAGGATCTGCGAACAGTAGAAGTCGCGCGCGTGATAGGCCTTGCCCTCGAAGCCGAGCAGGATCTGGGCGTCCATCAGGTCGCGCGTCTCGCGGATGTTGCCGCCGATATATTTGGCGGGGTCCATGACCGGCGTGGCGCTCGGCGCGGTCGGCAGCGAAGCGAATCGCTCCTCGACCATGCGCACGAACTCGTCATGCTGCA
>NZ_DDHH01000205.1:1556-2619 GCF_002338015.1 Rhizobium sp. UBA1881 | reverse complement strand
GCACGAACTCGTCATGCTGCACGGCGCCGGCTGCGACCACGAACATGCGGTCGGTCGTGTAGTTGCGGCTGAGGTAGCCGCGGATCTGCTGCGGCGTGAAGGAGACCACCGTCTGCGGCGTGCCGAGAATGGCGCGGCCGAGCGTCTGGTCGCGATAGGCGACTTCGGAAAACCGGTCGAACACCACATCATCGGGCGTGTCGTTGGCGGCGTTGATTTCCTGCAGGATGACCTGCTTCTCACGCTCCAGCTCTTCCTCTTCGAAAGCGGATTCGGTGAGGATGTCAGCCAGGATATCGACGGCGAGCGGCACGTGGTCTTTCAGGACGCGCGCGTAGTAGGAGGTCGTTTCGGTCGAGGTGGCGGCGTTTACTTCGCCACCGACATCCTCGATCTGTTCGGCGATCTCGCGGGCGCTGCGGCGCGCAGTTCCCTTGAAGGCCATGTGTTCGAGCAGGTGGGCAATCCCGTGCTCGTCTGTCGTCTCGTTGCGCGAACCTGATTTGATCCAGACCCCGAGTGCTGCACTTTCGAGATGCGGCATGGTCTGTGTCACTACTGTCAGCCCGGATTTGAGCCGGGTGCACTCAACTGTCATTGGCTATCTTTCTGCGCCTTCCGCCGATTAGGCCCGGGAATGCTCGTCGATAAATGTTTCTACCTCTTTGAGCTCGGGCTTAACGATCTGAAAGCGCTCCTCCTTGTCCATCAAATCAGCAAGCCACGTCGGAAGCGCGGGGTCAATACCGGATGCGGATTTTACGGCGGCGGGGAACTTAGCCGGATGCGCGGTGGCAAGCGTCACCATCGGAGAATTGGCCTTTTCATGCTTGTCAGCCACGAAAACGCCGATCGCCGAATGCGGATCGAGCAGGTAGCCGGTCTTTTCGAGCGTGGTCTTGATCGTCTCGGCCACCTGCTTTTCGCTGGCGCGGCCGGCGCGGAAATCCTTCTTGATGAAGGACATGGCATCGGCGGAAATGTCGAAACCGCTAGACTGCTTCAGGCTGTCCATGGCGGCACGAACCTTCGACGCATCGCGGCCATAGGCCTCGAACAGCAG
>NZ_DDHH01000205.1:902-1463 GCF_002338015.1 Rhizobium sp. UBA1881 | reverse complement strand
GCCATAGGCCTCGAACAGCAGCCGTTCGAAGTTCGACGAAATCTGGATGTCCATCGACGGCGAAGTCGTCGCCTTGACGTCCTTCATCTCGTAGCGACCGGTCTTGATGGTACGCGCCATGATGTCGTTTTCGTTGGTGGCGACGACCAGCTTGCCGATCGGCAGGCCCATGCGCTTGGCGCAGTAACCGGCGAAGATATCGCCGAAATTGCCGGTCGGCACGGTGAACGAGACCTTGCGATCAGGTGCGCCCAGCGTGATCGCCGTCGTGAAATAATAGACGATCTGCGCCATGATGCGCGCCCAGTTGATCGAGTTGACGCCCGAAAGCTTCACCTTGTCGCGGAATGCGCCGTCGTTGAACATCGCCTTCACGAGGTTCTGGCAATCGTCGAAATTGCCCTCGACGGCGAGCGCATGCACGTTCGACGCCGTCGACGTCGTCATCTGCCGCTGCTGCACCGGCGAAACCTTGCCATGTGGGAAGAGAATGAAGATGTCGGTGCGCTCGCGGCCGGCGAATGCGTCGATCGCGGCTCCGCCGGTGTCGCCCGAGGTGGC
>NZ_DDHH01000205.1:418-717 GCF_002338015.1 Rhizobium sp. UBA1881 | reverse complement strand
TGTCGCCCGAGGTGGCGCCGACGATGGTGGCGCGCTCGCCGCGCTTTTCCAGCGCATAGTCCATTAGCCGCGCCAGAAGCTGCATCGCCACATCCTTGAAGGCGAGCGTCGTGCCGTGGAAGAGCTCCATGACAAAGCTGTTCGGGCCGGTCTGCACCAGGGGCGCGATCGCCGGATGGCGGAAGGTGCCGTAGGCTTCGTCGATCATTGCCCGAAACGTGTCGGCTGGAATTTCACCGTTGGTGAACGGCGACAGGATGGTGAAGGCGATATCCTGGTAGCTCTTGCCGCGCAGGGCC
>NZ_DDHH01000205.1:0-244 GCF_002338015.1 Rhizobium sp. UBA1881 | reverse complement strand
GGATTTCCTTCTTGGAGAACTGCGGCCATTCGCGCGGCACATAGAGGCCACCGTCACGCGCTAGACCCGCCAGCAATGCATCGCAGAAACCGAGAGCAGGGGCTTTGCCGCGGGTCGAGATATATTCCACTGTCGTCATCCTTGATGTGCCGGCCTAGATAAAATCCGGATTGAAGAGAAAACCTGTGTCGCGCCGCCCTTTGGCCGCAGCTCTGGCCTTCGCCGGCTGCAATCCCGAAATGTG